>CAYYTZ010000015.1:0-15085 GCA_964474735.1 uncultured Gammaproteobacteria bacterium
TGGGGATAACTGGTTTGACCCCAGTTCTAATAAGAGTATTATAGGAGTGTTCTAAGAGCCTTATAATATTATCTTATTATGCAAAGAACCCAAAAACTTGCGATATTTTCCAGTTTATTCATAGCGGGCGCCATGTTAAGCGGTTGTGTGACCAGTTCTACCGACACAGCCAATACCAGCGATAGTTTAGATACTATTCGGGTTGGATATTTCCCAAATATTACTCATGCCCAAGCCATGGTGGGTTTAGCAGACGGCACGTTTCAAAAAGAACTAGGTGAGACTAAAATTGAAACATACACTTTTAATGCCGGTCCGGCCGAAATTGAAGCCATGTATGCTGGTCAAATTGATATAGCCTACATTGGCCCAAGCCCAGCCTTAAATGGTTTTGTACAATCTAATGGCGAAGCACTGCGCATTGTAAGCGGTAGTATGTCCGGTGGAGCGGCTTTTGTGGTGCAACCAGAGTTGGCCGCAGCTTATGCTGCTCAAGGGGATAGCGCTTTTACCGGCAAAACTTTTGCCTCGCCCCAGCAAGGTAATACCCAAGACGTTTCATTGCGAAATTATTTTCAACAACGTAATATGCTGGACCAAGTTACTATCAGTCCAATGGCTAATGCCGATCAAATATCATTATTCGCGCAAGATCAGTTAGACGGTTCTTGGGTGCCAGAACCATGGGCCAGCCGTTTAGTTGGCGAAGCTGGTGGGGAAGTATTAGTTGATGAACGAGATCTATGGCCCGATGGAGCTTTTTCTACAACCGTAATAATTGCTAGTACAGAATTTTTACAAGATCATCCAGCGGCTGTGGAAGCTTGGTTAGAAGGACAAGTGACTGTTACTGATTGGATTAAAGCACATTCAGTTGAAGCGCAAGCCACCGTTAATACAGAAATCGAAAAATTGACAGGCAGTGCCTTAGATGCAACAGTATTGGCTAGCGCCTGGGATAGATTAGACCCCAGTTATGAACCAAATCAGGGTAGTATTAATACTTTCCGTGCCAATGCTATATCACTTGGTTTCATCGAACCCGGCGACCTAGATTTTAACTTGTTGTATGACTTCACCCTCCTCAATAAAATTACAGGTCAGCAAAATTAGCAAAACTTTTGCAACGAAAAAAAGTAGTACCGAAGTTTTACAAAACATTTCATTCAGCGTTGGTAGTCGTGAAGTAGTTTGTTTAGTGGGGCCATCCGGTTGCGGTAAGTCGACATTATTTAATGTAATTTCTGGTTTAGATCAGCCTACCACCGGCCAGGTTGAACACACTGGTGGTTTGGCAATGATGTTTCAAGATCCGGCCTTGTTGCCGTGGCTGTCGGTTGAAAAAAACGTAGCTTTTGGTTTGGATCGTTCCAAAGTCAATAAACAACAAATGGCCGCCGCGGTGGAACGCTATATTAAAATTGTGGCTTTGGAGCAGTTTGCTAAGGCATATCCGCACGAACTGTCAGGCGGCATGAAACAGCGAGCGGCTTTAGCTCGTACTTTGATTATTGAGCCGAATATTATTTTAATGGACGAGCCGTTTTCGGCTTTAGATGCGCAGACTAGAGAACGCTTACAGCAATTTGTGCAAACGTTATTACAAGATTATCCAGTTTCGATTGTGTTTATCACTCACGATGTGCGTGAAGCTGTTGTGTTGGGCGATAGGGTATTAGTGCTGACTAAACGACCAGCCCATATTAGGCAAGAATATACCATAGATATTCCACGTCCGCGCCGCAGTTTTGATCCGGCTTTAGACCAGTATGTGCGAGCTATTACCGAACAATTACAAACTGAAGCTTTGCTTTACCCATGAACAAGTTTATTCACTCATTTATTAAACCGTTACTGGGTTGGGTGGGATTATTCCTGACTTGGGAGATTGTCGTACGATTAAAAATTTGGCCAACTTGGATTTTCCCCTCACCGCAAAAAGTTTTTACCGTGTTAATTAATTTAGCTACCAACGGTAAACTATTACCTAGTATTTTAGTCAGTTTACAGCGGTTGAGTTTGGGATTTTTTATTGCCGTTACAATTGGCGCGTTAATTGGTTTGGGTTTGGCGCGGAATAAAAATTTGAAACAGATTTTTGGCGGTTTGATTTTGGGTTTGCAAACCCTGCCTAGTATTTGTTGGTTACCACTAGCTTTGTTATGGTTTGGCCTCAACGAAAAGGCCATTTTGTTTGTGGTATTTATGGGCGCATTTTTAAGTATTACGGTAGCGGTGGAAGGGGCCGTGCGTACCATTCCACCTATGTATCTACGTGTAGGTAAAATGTTTAATTTGTCTCGGCCAGCCATGTATTGGCGCATTATTTTGCCGGCCATGCTGCCAAATTTTGTGACTGGTTTAAAACAGGGCTGGGCTTTTGCTTGGCGTTCTTTAATGGCTGGAGAAATGCTGTTTATTACTGCTGGGCTTGGTCAGTTATTGATGGTTGGTCGAGAATTAAATAATATCGCGCAGGTGATGGCGGTAATGTTAACCATTGTGGCGTTGGGATTACTGATTGATATTTTTGTGTTTGGTATGGTGGAGCGACAGTTACATCAGAAGTGGGGATTCGCAAAACGTACATAAGATAATCTGTAAACAAAAAACCGCGACTCAATGGGAGCTGCGGTCTTTATGGACAGAACTATTTATTTGCGACAACTTCCGTATTCGAAAGGTGGTTTTGTGACAGCAAGTAGTTCTCTACGTTTTTTTGAAAACCTTCCATTTGGTGTGCTAATAAACCACTTAAAGCAAAGGCGCCAACCACACCAAGCATTGCACTGGCACCAAACACACGGCGATCATTTACTTTTCCAGCTTTATCTTCAAACATACTGTTAATGCGTCTGCGCAAGACATCCCAACCACGACTAAGTAGTTTTGTTGCTGCTTCTAAAGCTTTTCTGGTTTCCGGGTCAATCGAAGGTTCTTCAGTCATAACATCTGGAGTTTCTGGTTGTTCATCCCAAGGTTCGCGTGGCGGTTCGCCTTGTGGCATTATTTCAAGACTTTTTAGAGCTATATCAAATGTTGTTCTACCCGACATCCATTGATCAACGGCATCTAATGTAGCTGGTTTTACTGCTTCAGTTGTGGCAGCTGGTAAATCAAAATTTGGCGCTTCAATAACTGGAGGTGGTGTAAATTCCACAGCATTAAGATCTTCCGCACCTTCAATAACCGTCGAAACATCTTCTACTGTTACAGCCTCTGATGCCTTGTCTGGTACTCCAAAGGAGGTCTCGACAGTAGGATTTTCATCGGTCGTTGGAGCCTCTGAAGCTTTCACTTCAAGATTTTTATCTGTTGTTGCATTTTCAGCCGTATCAGTGGCTATATCTTCAGCTCTCAGCGTTGCGTTATTTTCCATTACGTCTAAAGACACACGTTCACCACGCGGTGAAATATTACCACCTGTTACTGCCCCTAATTCCGGTTTTGCTGCAGCAGCAGATCGTCCTTCACTATGTTGTATTGATGCTTCTCTTTTAAATGCGGGTTCTCCCATATATTTATGCTAAGTGTTTAACTTATTATTTATTTGGTAACGGTGGCGTCAGCACATTCTTTAATAAACGCCTTCGACTCATTGCTTAATACTTCAGTTAAATTAGGTAGGTGTTCGCGCAGAAAGGTGAGGGCAGCATCTTCGGCCGGTGGTTGGTTATCTATGAACATGGTTTTATAGGTGTCACGATCGGCTGGCTTTAAGGCTTCTAATACTGCTACACTTAACCGAGCCATGAACAATTTCCCGAAATAACCCTGATATTCTGCCTTGGTTTTGACCGGAGCATCCTTCATTACCATATTTACCACTTGGCTAGAAACTGAATTCATGATTGTATTTATTTGATTCATAGAACAGAGCATTATAGAGCTTTTTTAATTTTTGTCAATAGATAACGTAAGTATAGCATGATTTTAAGCCAAAATCAATCGTACCAGATAGGCCCATATCAATTAGTGGCGGTTAAAAACCTCTTAACCATTGAGCACCGTGGGCACGAGGTCTATGAAATGCGCTTACCAACCGGCGAATTAGTGGTTTGCAAAGTGGCCACCAACCAAGCGGCGGCCGATCAAATGGCGCACGAATTTACCGTACTTAACACCCTGCATGATGTTTCTGGAATTGTGCGGTCGAAAGGTTTATTTCCATTTGGACAATTTTGTGCATTACTAGTAGATTATATTAATGCCCCACACGTAGCGCGTGGTCGTATTCATGTTACTGCTTTACCGGAACACCGCGCTTTAACTTGGCCGGTGGTAGTAGCGTTAATGTATGATGGTACGAAAATTTTACAGCAAGCGCATGAACGTCACATAATTCACTCGGATATTAAGCCGCAGAATTTTTTATACACTGCCGACAAAAAAATATTTCTCTTCGATTGGGATCACAGTTTAATTTTACCGGCGCAACCGGATAAACATGTTCCAGTGGAAGGGACGCCACAATTTATGGCGCCGGAGCAAGTGCGGCACGAACCAGTTGATGCGCGGACTGATATATATTCCTTAGGCGTGTCATGCGTATCTTTATTATATGGGGCCAGAATTTCTCCGCGGTATACCGTAACCGGGGAAGTAGTGGCCGAGCGCACTAATCCAGATATTGTTAAAGCTCTGCGGGTTAACGAGACTATCAAATATGATTTAATGCCGGCACCACTTAATAATACGGAAGCAGCTTTGCAAGCGTTATGGCGTAAAATGACTGCAGCGGACCCAAAGCAACGTCCGCAATCAGTGCAAGAATTACGAGCTAGTTTACCGGTTTTGTCAGATCAAGCGTAATGCGATAAAATAATTTATATGCCACATACACTAAAACAAGACGAATTTTTTAAGTTCTATTTTATTTACATGTTGATTACAGCGGTATTTAATACGGCTGTCAGCGTGGTACCGTTATTACTAGCGCAGCCACCGGCCGCGAGTAGCACCGTAATGATGATTTTGGGGATTCTTTCTAGTTTCATGGGTTTTGCAGCCTTTGTTGTAAGTATCATTGCCATTGTATTAGTAGTGAAGCGTAAATATCCAAAAACTTTACTTTGGTTACCAATTAGTTCTTTTGCCATGGGCGTCATCGGTGCAGTTGTCGGTTTGATAACATCAGTCATGTTATTCAAAGAGCAGTTTGAGGCGTTGGATGCAAATCCTAGTCCGGCAGCAATACAAGCTATAACCGATGAATTCGCGGCTAATCCACCAATAGCCATTACCATATATGCAATAATAAGAGGAGTGGTATTAGTGGGTTTAGCTGTTTGGTTATTGATATTTTCTCAACGGGAGGTTTCGGAGGTTGCAAAAAAGTAATTAATATAGTATAGTCGAGCCATGAAAAACATATTTACAACCATATTAACTTTAGTATTAGGGGTTGCATTGGTTACTCCAGCGTTTGGTTCCGATGTTTGGCCAGCGTCTGATTCAACCGGAACACAGATTGCTTATTATACTGATGCCAGCGGTATCATTTATCATGAAAGACTAGGGACATTTTTTATTGTTACTAATGCCGGTTGTGTTAAACAAATCAATATCAGCGGTACAGAATTGAGTAATTACTGCACGAGTTCTTGGACTGATTTTGAAGGTATTGCTGTAGCAGATTATGACAGTAATTATTTGTATTTGGGTTTAGAATCACCCCAAGCTATTTATGAATTTGATATTTCTACTAACAATTTGACCGGTAAGTCATGGACTTTAAGCGGAATGTCGGTTGCCTCAGGCTCTGGTCTTGAGGGTCTTGAATATGCAAACGGCTATTTTTATGCAGCGTCCCAATATAATGGGATCGTTTATAGCTATTCAGTAAATCTATCAACCAGCGGGGCAGCTACTTTTGTGTCTTCGTTTTATCCGTATTCTAGTTATACTTCAGACTTGGCAGCGTTAAGTTATTCTGAAGAGACCAATACACTTTATTCATTATATGATTCCGGTAATAGATTAGTAACTACAGAAGGAGACGGAACATATATTAACAGATATCAACTACCGAGCGGTACGGCTAATGAAGAGGGCATTGTAGTTGTTCCAAATTGTCCAAATAGTACTACCAATGTAATTATCACAGAAGATTCTGGCCGAATAATGCTTTTTAGTGGTTTTCCAATTGATACTAGTCGTTGTGCTACTACTACCACCGATGCTGATGGAGATGGAGTAAGTTCTACTACCGATTGTAATGATGCCGATGCTACCGTATCAGCTAATCAAACATACTACGTTGATAGTGATCGCGATGGTTATGGTTCTACTACTGCCGCTTCCATTTGTTCAGCTACAGCACCAACTGGATATTCTTCTAATAATACCGATTGCAGCGATTCGTCATCAACAGTTCATGCCAATCAAACTTATTACAGAGATGCCGATGGAGATGGTAAGGGTTCTGCCACAGTCACCACCAGTGTATGTTCAGCTACTGCACCATCTGGTTATGTAACAAATATAACCGACAGTAACGATAGCGATTACGATAATGACGGTGTTTCTACCGCTAGCGACTGCAATGACTCAGACAGTACAATTTCTACCAACCGAACTTATTACGTTGATAGTGATCTTGATGGCTATGGTTCTACAACTACTGCGTTAGTTTGTGCCCTAACACCTCCAACTGGATATTCTTCTAATAATACCGATTGTAGCGATGTGTCATCAACAGTTTATGCAAATCAAACTTATTACAGAGATTATGATGGTGACGGTTTAGGAGCGGCTAGTAGCCCATACAGTGCTTGTTCTGCCACTGCACCTGCTGGCTATGTAACTAATGCTTCTGATGCCAACGACAGTGATTACGATAACGACGGCGTTAGTTCAAGTTCTGACTGCAATGATTCCGACAGTACAATTTCTGCCAATCAAACCTACTACCAAGATTATGATGGCGATGGTTTAGGAAATCCTGCCATAGCACAATCTATTTGCTCGTTAACGGTTCCAACCGGTTATGTCACGAACGCCAGTGATACTGATGATTCTGGAATTGTTACCCCAACCTATTCACAAATCGAGTATGACGATAATGGTATTGATGACGATGGTGATGGCAGCATTGATGAAGTAAATACTTTAACAGAAAATGGCGTTCATCCAGTTTATGGGACTTATGATCCAAGTAGTACTAGTTTGTATAGTAGTACTGTAACCAGTATTACTGGCTCAACCCGTGGTCGTATTTTAGTAAAATATGTCGATAATTCTGTTTATCAATATCAAATATTAAGTACCTCAACAATTCGGACAACTGTGACTTCGTATGGTCATACCGGTTATTTGTTAGTCAAATCTGGCAATAAATTGAAATATGCTTTAGTGAATGCTTATACTGGAGAGGTAGTAGATAGTACAATTGTAAAATCAGCTTCCAGACGTGTGCGCGTTAGTTTAGCAAAAGAAAAGTTGCGTGTAGTTAAATAGCACTTTATATTACTTCGGCTTGGTAACACTTTTCGCAGTACACCGTTTCTGAACGGTCTGGATTGTAAGTAGTTTGAAATTCAACTGGGCATTGACCGGGTGTGTGAGTTTTATGTTGCACTGGACATTGGCAACGCCGTTGCCACAGATTAAGCGGATAGCGTTGTTTTAAACGGGCATAGTGGCGGCAGTTTGGACATAAACGCGGCAGGGCAATATTTTTTTTGTGCAACAAAGCCAGTTCACTTGGTATAATTTTATAAAGTGTAGTGCATTGCTCTTTGCATTTGCCAGCATGTAAACAACTAATGGTTTCTTTAGTAATACTATCTAGTGCCTCATTAATATGATCCGGTAAATCAGCCGCCGCAATTGTAGCGGTGTTTTTTGATCGGTCGTCGTTGTACCATTGCCAATTTTGCGCCTGCGTTTCTGCCGCTGTCAGTGGGAAATATTCCTGCGCAGCCGTTTCATTATATGCAAAAGGAGAAAGCTCAGTGGGGAAGTATTCGCCAAATCGATAAGTTCTGCCCATTTTATCTGTAAACGGTACGGCCTTCATTTGTTCAATTAAGCGTGGCAGCAGCCGCTCATATTCCTCTTTTGAGTATGGTTTATTCAAAAGGCAATATTGAGCATTACGTAAGCCCACACAACCAAAACAATCATGGCAATTAAAACAATTATAACTGTAATACATATTACTACTGCCCCAAACTACAGCGACAAATAATTGCATCCGCCCATCCACCCCGCTATCCATGGCCTCATAAAGTAGTTCCGCTTTGGCACCCACACCATAACCATCATAGACATCGGTCATTTCTAAAGCGTTAAATACGTATTTACAATCACTGACCTGATTTTTTGTACCAAAACTATATTGCGTATTGTTTACGTAGAGCAGATTATCTCCGCTGGAATTGGTAGAGTTGGTGATAACGGCAAAACGATGAATAGCTTGCCGTTTTAGTTCGGCAAATTTAGCCTTAATCAATTCAAGTGCGCGATAACTGCCGGTGTCGTATTTTTTTAGTTCTGTGTAGTAGTCGGCCTCGCTGTAAGGTTGGTTAAAAATATAAAATGATTTGTTTCGTAAATTTGTGCAGCCGAAACAGTTAGATACACCGCGGCAGTCAAATAAAAATTTTGCACTGTGACAATGTTCGGCATTGTGCGCAAAATCTACGTTATATAACTGATCGCTGCTTAAGCAATCATAGACTAATTCACTTTTTCCTACACCTAACACATCGCAAGAATCTTTTACGTCCAGAATTTGTTCACCGTAGGCAGAATTTTCTCCGCCCCACGAGGCAAAAACTAAATAACAATTTTTTAATTCACCAACATGGTTACAGTAGGCGCTGTTATCACATTTATTATTGAATACCGCAGGAAAGGGGACGTGTTGTACTAAAGCCTGAAATTGGGTAAAGAAAGGTTGTTGCCAGTTATAGTCTTGGCCAAAACTTGTGGCTGACCAATCGTCACCCCACCAAATATCACGATCATAAATCGTTATCCCGCTAGACGGTTTAAAACAAGTAATAACGGCTTTACCGGTTTTTGCGCAAATACCAGCGTATAATGACCGTTCGTTCCGATAACTAAAGCGGCGTTGCATCCGACATTGCCAGCAAAAGGTTGGTGCCGGAACTTTAATTTTTTGATAAAAAGCGTTGTCGGCAGTCGTTACTACGAATGATTGAGTACAATTTTGACAGGTCACAGTTGGTGCGCTAGGCATGTAAATTATTATATACCATTATCACGGGACTGGCATGCCTTGAGCGACTTAGTTATACGTTAAGCGAAAGGCTTGCCAGTCTCGAGCGTATTGCCAGAAAAAAAACAATATGATAGTATATTTGTAATGAACCACATTTATTCCACCTCCAGCACCTCAACTACTCTCCGACGTGACTGATAAGTCAACCTGGTTCAGATTATAAAGGTAACCGACTTATCAGACCAACAGTCGGTTTTTTGTTTAATAGCCCGATCGCTTGGTCAGCGATCGCTAATAAATTCTATGCACCATATTCAAACTGTGCTCAAATTTGGTGGGACTTCGGTGGGAAGCCCGCCCGCCATTCGCCAAGTTGTTCAAATTGTAAAACAAGTGCAAGGCAAACATCCAACCGCTCGCGTGGCTGTTGTCTGTTCTGCTTTTGGTGGGACCACTGATCAGCTCATTACTATGAGTAAATTAGCTGCCGCTGGAGATAAATCCTATCGGAAGCTCTATCGGGCTTGGCAACTGCGCCATGCCGCAGCCATTAACGAATTGTTACATGGTACGACGCGCGATCGCGTGATAAATCATTTAGAACGGCGGGCTAAACATTTAGCCGAATTATTAAGTGGGGTGTTTTTAGTTAAAGAGGTCTCACCCAGAACATTGGATTTAATTGTCAGTTTTGGAGAGCGGATATCAAATTACAGTGTAGCGGCGGTTTTTCGCCAAAACCATATCAAGGCGGAATATCTAGATGCTCGCGAAGTTTTACGGACGGATGATCATTTTGGCAGTGCGCGGGTTGATGAAGCTATCTCGTATCAGGCTATTCAAAAATATTTTCAGGAACACACGGATGCTGTGCAAGTCATTACCGGTTATGTCGGTTCGACAGTTGATGGTTTAACAACTACTTTAGGTCGCGGTGGATCAGATTATACGGCGGCATTATTTGGGGCGGCACTCAAAGTGGCTGAAGTGCAAATTTGGACGGATGTCGATGGAGTAATGACTGCCGATCCACGTTTAGTTCTGCAAGCCAGTTTAGTTGATTCGATGAGTTATCACGAAGCCATGGAGCTTTCACACTTTGGCGCTAAAGTAATTTATGCTCCGACCATGTTTCCGGTGATGGAGAAAAAAATTCCCTTGCGTATTAAGAATACCTTTAATCCAGATTGTGCTGGTACGGTTATTACAGCGCATCCCCAAAAAACCCAACAGTTAATTCGCGGTATTTCATTAATGAATGATATTGCCGTAGTGCGCATGGAAGGAACTGGCATGGTTGGCCACGATGGCATTGCCGCGCGAATATTTAGCGCTTTGGCGCAAGCTCAGGTGAGTGCAATTTTAATAACCCAAGCATCTTCGGAGCATTCTATTTGTATTGCCGTTACTCCAAATTCAGCTGAGCGCGCTAAGCAAGCCATTGACGCTGAATTTAAATGGGATATTCGAGATAAACGTATTTTACCTGCGGTGCTTGAACGCAATAAAGCTATTGTTGCAGCCGTTGGAGAAAAAGTTCGTAGTACGCCGGGTATTGCTGGAAAAGTTTTTAATTCACTAGGCAAAGATAAAATTAATGCAGTAGCCATTGCCCAAGGTTCGTCTGAACTAAATTTATCGGTAGTGGTAGAAAAAGCCGATGCTCCCAAAGCTATCCGGAGTATTCACAATACTTTTTTTATTGAACAACCAAAAACTGTCCAGGTGTATTTAGTGGGCACTGGCTTAATTGGCAGTACATTAATGGAGCAAATTATAACTAAACAAGCGGAACTTTTTCGACAAGATGGTATTCAGGTACGAATTATGGCTGTGGCAAATAGTAAAAAATTACTAATTAGCACGCAACCACTGGTATTAAAAAACTGGCGCGCACAATTACAGGCATCTAATACCGTGATGTCGTTACCCAGTTTGGTAGCGCTCATGCGGCAAGCAGCTTTGCCTCATTCAATTTTTGTGGATTGCACGGCCGATGAAATAATCACGCAGTATTATGAAGAGATATTAAATAGCGGCGTTGCCATTGTGACACCTAATAAAAAAGCCAATTCGGGTAGTTATAAGCAGTATCAAGCTTTGCAACATGCGGCCAAAAGTAGGCAGGTAGATTATTTGTATGAAACTAATGTGGGCGCTGGTTTGCCAATTATTCGGTCATTAAAAGATCTGGTAGCTAGTGGTGATAATATTTATAAAATTGAAGCGGTTCTTTCTGGAACATTAAGTTTCATTTTTAATTCTTATGACGGCCAAGAACCATTCAGCGCAGTGGTTAAACAAGCTAAAGCGCTAGGCTATACTGAACCAGATCCGCGCGATGACTTACGTGGTATGGACGTGGCTCGTAAATTATTAATCTTAGTGCGAGAAACTAGACAAGCCTTGGAATTAAAAGATGTGATAATTCAAAGCTTAGTACCAAAGGTCTGTGCCAAGGCAAAGTCGGTTGATGAGTTTATGAGCTTATTACCAAAAGCTGATGCCGAATTTGCTCGTTTGCAGCAACCAGCCGCGCGGGCCGGAAAAGTCTTGCGCTATATTGCAACTTTTGCCCACGGTAAAGCCAGTATTGCCTTGCAGGCGGTTGGTCCGGAGCACCCGTTTTATCGATTATCCGGCAGTGATAATATCGTGGCGTTTACTACCAAACGCTATCAACAACGTCCATTAGTTATTCAAGGCCCGGGAGCTGGAGCGGAGGTAACAGCGGCTGGGGTGTTCGCTAATATAATTCGTATCGCTAATAAAGTTATTATATGAAAAAAATTCCCGTCGCCATATTAGGAGCCACTGGCATGGTTGGTCAGCGCTTTGTTACGTTGCTGTCAAATCATCCGTGGTTTGAAATTGTTGCTGTGGCTGCTTCGGCTAAATCAGCTGGTAAACTGTATAGCGAAACTGTGCAAGGTCGTTGGTGTATGGATGAATCGGTACCGGCTAACGTAGCAAATTTAACTGTGGTAGATGTGGAGGCAGATCGCGCAATTATTGCGCAAAAAGCTCGGGCGGTATTTTCGGCACTAAATATGGAAGCAGCAGAAATTTGCCACATCGAAGAAGCTTATGCAGCCGCCGGTGTTATGGTGGTCTCAAATAATTCGGCTCACCGTTGGACGGAAGACGTACCAATGATTATTCCAGAAGTAAATGCTGGTCATTTAGCCATGATTGCCGAGCAACGGCGGCGGCGTGGTTGGACTACAGGTGCGATTGTCGTAAAACCAAATTGTTCAATTCAATCTTATGTGCCGGCTTTAACTGCTTTGGCGGAGTATCAACCACAAGAGGTATTCGTTTCCACTTATCAAGCGGTGTCTGGGGCCGGGAAAACTTTGGCAACTTGGCCGGAAATGGCAGACAATGTAATCCCGTATATTGGTGGTGAAGAAGAAAAATCCGAACGTGAACCGTTAAAAATTTGGGCCACGTTTACACCAAATGGATTTGTTTTACCAAAGCATCCGATAATTTCGGCCCAGTGTGTGCGTGTGCCGGTTTCCAACGGTCATTTAGCTACTGTGAATGTGCGGTTTGCCATTAAACCAACCGGCGAACAAATTTTGCAAGCCTGGGAAAAATTTGGCAACCCAATTGCCGGGCTTAATTTACCATCTGCGCCAAAGAAAGTTTTGCACTATTTTGTCGAGGATAATCGTCCACAAACTAAGCTTGATCGGATGATCGAGAACGGTATGGGAGTAGCGCTTGGTCGTTTGCGTAGTGATACAATATTCGATTGGAAATTTATTGCTTTGGCACATAATACTGTACGCGGAGCGGCTGGAGGAGCAGTATTATTAGGTGAATTACTTAAAGCTAAAAACTATTTAGCATGAAAGCCATTAGTCTAATAGGTTTTTCTGGGATTGGTAAATCTTTTTGGAGCTTGCAATTCGAACGGATTGGTTTTGAGCGAATTTGTTGTGATGATTTGGTTGAGCGCGAATTAGCTAAATATCTTAAGCGTTACAGCCAGGCCGGCATAAAAACCGTTGCTGCTTGGATGGGACAACCCTATTCAAGCGGTTATAAAGAACGAGAAAAAAAATACATCCGAGCGGAAAAAGTTGTCATGCAAAAAATTATTCGCAAACTCTCTGGAAATAGACGTTCTTTGGCGGTGCTCGATACAACCGGCAGCGTAATTTATACCGGTGTACCAGTTTGTCAATCTTTACAACGGGTATCGCAAGTGGTTTATATTCAGCCGTCAGCTCAAGCTACTCAGCAAATGTTTGAGCGTTATATTTTAGATCCAAAACCGGTAATTTGGGGCAATCAATTTAAACAAAAACCCGGTCAAACTGATTTGCAAGCGTTAACAACTTGCTATCCTAGATTATTAAAATATCGCGCTCAACAGTATAAAAAATATGCCGAAGTAATTTTGCCCTACGAGTCTACCAGTCAAATAAATTTTACCATTTTAGATTTTCTTCATGCAGTGTTACAGTACAAATAATTCCGCGTTACGCGTGCCGTTTGCCGAAGCGGTGATGCGTGGTTTGGCGCCAGACCATGGTTTATTTATGCCAGAATATTTACGGCCTGTGCCAGCAGATTTTATCGAGCGCTTACCAAAATTAACGTCAGTGGAAATTTGTCAGTATTTAGCTAGGCATTTTTTAAGTGATGATATTTTGCCTGCGCAATTGGACAACCTAACCGCTAATGCTTTAAATTTTGAATTGCCGGTAGTTCCGTTAAATGATCTAACTGGAGTTTTGGAATTATGGCATGGTCCAACCTTGGCGTTCAAGGATGTGGGTGCTCGGTTCATGGCCCGGTTAATGAGCCATTATGTTGAACAAGTCAATCGAGAATTAACTGTTATTGTCGCAACTTCCGGTGATACGGGTGGAGCGGTGGCACAAGGGTTTTACCAATTGCCGGGTATTCGGGTGGTGGTTTTGTATCCAAAGGACAGAGTCAGTGCCGTGCAAGAGCGGCAGTTTACTACCTTGGGCGAAAATATTACTGCCTTAGCGGTGGAAGGTTCGTTTGATGATTGTCAGCGTTTGGTTAAGCAGGCGTTAGCCGATGTTGTAGTGCGAGCCAAACTTTGGTTAACTTCAGCGAACTCAATTAATTTAGCCCGCTTAATACCGCAAAGTTTTTATTATTTTGTGGCTTACGGTCAGGTGCGCAAAATGTTAGGTAAGGTGACAAAAGTGACCACTAAATTGCCAATGGTATTTTCTGTCCCGAGCGGTAATTTTGGAAATTTAACAGCTGGAGTAATGGCTAAACGCTCGGGTCTGCCAATCCAGCGGTTTGTGGCTGCCACTAATAGCAATGATGTTGTCCCAGAATATTTACGTACCGGTTTGTTTACACCACGGCCATCGATAGCTACTTTATCCAACGCCATGGATGTAGGTAATCCCAGTAATTTTGCGCGCTTGCTAGATTTATATCAATATTCTGTTGCGGCCATGCAGCAGGATATTGTTGGCACAGTAACAAGTGAAGACGAAACTAAACAAACTCTGATGGAATTATGGCAGAAAAAATATTTAATTGATCCACATACGGCAGTGGCATATCATGGGTTGCAGCAATACCGTGCGCAAACAAAACAACCAGTTTATGGCGTAGTGCTCTCAACCGCTCAGGCCGCCAAGTTTGCCGACCGCGTAGAACCTATTATCGGCACAAAAATAAAAATACCATCGCAACTTGCCGCCGCGCTAAATAAACCAGTACTCGCACAGACTATTTCGGTTAACTATACCGATTTACAGAGCATACTCGTTGAATAAGTGGCGGTTATTACCCGAACAAACACTACGAGAGCGAACCGTAGTCGCGCGCAGCCCAGCCAGACTCAGGGGCACACCAACTCACTAAACGTATAACTAAGTCGTTCGT
>CAYYTZ010000016.1:0-15068 GCA_964474735.1 uncultured Gammaproteobacteria bacterium
TAAGAGAGAGGGATACCGACAGGTGTATAATAAAGCTATATATCGTATGAAAATATTCTTAACCGGTGGGGGAACCGCCGGATCAGTCACGCCACTACTAGCCGTAGCTGAAAAGCTCAAAACACAACAATTATTTTTTATTGGAACAAAATGTGGTGTAGAGCGGTCGTTGCTGCCGACAACGCTTACTTATCTAGCTATTCCAGCCGGCAAATGGCGGCGGTATTTTTCTTGGCGCAATTTAACCGATCTGGCGCAGATTGCCGCAGCGTTTTTTTATTGTCTCTGGCTGATGGCACGTTATGCTCCGGCCGTAGTTGTCTCGGCCGGTAGTTTTGTTTCGGTTCCGGTGGTTTGGGCGGCCTGGTGGTGCAATATTCCAGTAATTATTCATCAGCAGGATTTGCAGGTTGGGCTAGCCACCAAACTAATGCAATTAGCCGCAACCCACAGCACCAAAGCTTTTAGCGATATTCCATTTAAGGCGGAATATATCGGCAACCCAGTACGCGACCTTACCGTGCAAACACAAACCTTAGTTTTAGATACCGCGGTTCCCACTGTACTTATTTTTGGTGGTGGAACCGGTGCTGCAGCAATCAATAAATTAGTCACGGCTGAACTAGGTACTTCAGCCAACGTTATTCATATCACTGGACTTGGCAAAACCGGATTAGTCGAACCAACCAAACATTATCAACAATTTGAATTGTTAACCGCTGCCATGCCAGAGGCCTTGCAAGCCGCCGATTTGGTGGTTTGTCGGGCGGGGCTTGGCACATTATCCGAATTAGCGGTTTTAAAAAAACCAACCATTGTTATACCAATTCCAAATTCACATCAAGAATCTAATGCACAATATTTTGCTGACCGTGGTGCCGTGGTGTTACTCAAAGAAGCGCAATTAACCACAACGCAATTACACCAAACAATAATTCAATTACTTAACGATTCTGCCGCTCTGGCTAAATTAGCCGAAGCTATCGGTAAACTAAATACTACCGATGCCGCCGACCAATTAGCAAAGATTATTTTGCGCTATGAAGTTCCGCAGTCTTAAGCAGTTCGAACGGATTATCGAGCAACACGATAAACAGCGCGGTGACAGTTATCAGCTGAACCGCATGCAACAAGCCGTCGAACGACTGCAGCACCCAGATCGAAATTATAAAATTATTCACGTTACCGGCACATCAGGTAAAGGGTCAACCTGTGCCATGTTATCTTCTATTCTGCAAGCCGCCGGACATTCCGTTGGCCTGTTTGTTTCACCTCATCTTATAACAATCCGGGAACGCATTGTGGTTAATAATCGCCTTATCACCGAGCGGCAATTATTACAGTTAGTCAACCGGTTATGGACAAAGGTCAGTGATCTTAATTTAACCTATTTTGAATGGTGCACCCTCTCCGCCTTGGTATTTTTTGCCCAGAGAAAAGTGGAATATGTTGTGCTTGAAGTTGGAATGGGCGGACGGCTCGATGCCACAAATATTGTTTCACCGGTTTTGGCCATCGTTACCGTGGTTGGTTTTGATCATATGGAGCAATTAGGTAATACTTTACCTAAAATTGCCAAAGAAAAAGCCGCCATTATTAAACCGGGTTGTATTGGTTTAACCGGTTCACGTTATGTAAAACGTGGACGCTATGTCGATACAGCTCGCGCCAAAATCACCACTGCCACGCTAGCCGGCACAACTTTTACCTACGGACCTTTCCAAAAATTACAACTTAATTTGGTCGGAGCGTATCAAGTAAATAATGCCGTCTTAGCTATTGATGCTGCTCTAGCCTTACACGTCAGTCGGCGGGCTATCGCGCAAGGATTGCGTCAAGTAAAACAACGAGCCCGTTTTGAAGTACTATCACACCGGCCGTTAATAATTGTGGACGGTGCGCATAATCCGCAAAAAATGCAAGCCTTTGTGGGATCGCTACGCGTGTTGGTACCACTTCAGAATTATTCTCAGCGCAGCGCCTTAATCTCTGTGAAATATACCAAAGACCTGTACGCAACTTTGCGCCCTTTAATCCCTTTACTAGACACAATTTATATAACCAGTTTTGCGCAAAGCGCGCCAATTCAACAAATTAAAGCGGCCGTGCGATCAATTAATCCGTACGTTAAAATTATAGTTGAACCGAATTTAATTGCGGCCCACCACCTGTTTCGAAAAAAACTTGACAAACACGCCATTGGTATTATTACCGGTTCACTTTATATGATTGGCAATTTGTATTCTGTGCTATAATGTTCTCACCTTATGGATTTTACAAAAGCACAATCAATCTATTGTATAGGCATTGGTGGGGCTGGCGTTTCTGGTCTAGCGCGCATTGCCAAGAAGCATAATAAGATTGTAGCCGGTTCAGATGCGGTCGCCGGGACAGTGGTACGACAACTGCAACAAGAAGGTATTACCGTTTATACACCGCAAGCCGCCGAGCACGTTCCGTTAGATTTTGATTTATATGTTTATTCCGATGCCGTTCCGGAAACACACCCGGAACGGGCCAAGTTAATTGCCAATGGCTTGCAGGATAAATGTTACAGTTATTTTAAAGCCGTGGGCGAGATCATGAGAGTCTATCATCAGCGTGTAGCGGTTTCCGGGACGCATGGTAAAACCACTACCACCGCCATGTTAACTTTGGTCATGGCCGCCGCAAACATTGATCCTACAGCCATTGTCGGTAGTAGTATTAAAGCGCTGAACAGTAATATTCGCGTGGGCAAAGATAAAGATACTTTCATTGTGGAGGCCTGTGAATATCGAGCGCACATGTTAGAATTACATCCCACGGCGATTATTTTGACGAATATTGAAGAAGATCATTTAGATTATTTTCGTGACCTCGATCATATCCAAGCGACATTTCAACAATATATTAATCATTTGCCAGAGCATGGTATTTTTGTCCGCAATGCCGATGATTCCGAAAGTGCGGAGCTCGGTTTCGATGGTACAACCGTAACGTTCGGTATCCATGAACCGGCCGATTACATGGCAGAAAATATTATTAAACAAGGTCATGCCCAAGCCTTTACGGTTGGTAAGGATAAATATACCATTCATGTTCCGGGAGATTTTAATGTTTACAATGCCTTAGCCGTCATAGCGTATTGTCGGCACATTGGAATAGCGGCAAAAACTATTCAAATCGGTTTAGATCAATTCACCGGTACGTGGCGCCGGTTTGAACTGGTGGGGCAATACAAAGGGGCTGACGTGATTTCCGATTACGCTCATCATCCTACGGCTATTCATAGCACATTAAAAGCAGCGCGTGAGTGGTATCCAGAACGACGCATTGTAATCGTGTTTCAACCACACCAACACAATCGAACCCGCCGTTTATTTGAACAATTTGTGACAGCTTTTGAAGAGGCCGACCTGACCATTTTGCAAGAGATTTACGACGTAACTGGGCGTGAAGCGGTCGAAGATAAAGCGGTTTCTTCTAAAGATTTAGCTCGGCGCATTGAAGAACGTGGAAAAATTGTTTTATACTCTCCGTCCGCTACAAAAACCAAACAACTCTTAGCTGAACATGTCGAAGCCAATGATGTAGTATTAATTGTCGGAGCCGGTGATATTTATATTGTGGCTGACGATTTATGTTCAAAGATTTAGCCATTGCCACCAATGTTTCGTTGGCGCCATTCACCACTTTTAAAATTGGTGGACCGGCAAAATATTTTTTACGCGCAAAAACTATCGAAACTGTCCAAAGCGCTCTTCAACAAGCTCAAGCGCAGTCAATCCCTATATATATATTAGGTGGTGGCAGTAACGTATTAGTCAGCGATAAAGGCTTTGCCGGTTTGGTTATAAAAGTAGAAATTGGCGAAGTAGAAATAAAAGATAATTTCGTTTCAGCCGGAGCCGGCCTGCCCTTAAGCAGTGTAATTAGAGCGGCTGCCAGTAAAGGTTTAGCCGGCCTAGAGTTTGCCACTGGTGTGCCAGCAAGTGTGGGCGGTGCCGTTTGGGGTAATTTAGGTTGTCGTGGTTCAGAAATTTCCAAAGTGCTGGCTGAATGCACCATCACTGATCGGCTAGGCCACATCCAAACTTTTTCTAATGCTCAATGCCAATATCAATACCGGGATAGTATTTTTAAGCATCAGCCATTAATTATTTTAGATGCAACCTTTAAGTTGTTAGTGGGTGAAGCCGCCATGCTACGCCGTTTGATGGTTGAATTATCCAACTTAAAAAAACAAGAGCAAAATATTGGAGAAGACACTGCCGGTTGCACTTTTCGGAATCCATCCGGCACAACTAAAACCGCCGCCCAGTGCATTGATGAACTAGGTCTAAAAGGTTTCAACATTGGTGGCGCAAAAATTTCCGAAAAACATGCCAATTTTATTATCAATACTGGTGGCGCTACCGCCGATCAAGTCGTGCAATTAATATCTTATACCAAACAACAGGTGCGCGATAAACTGGGCGTCCAGTTAATGGAAGAAATTGAGTACGTGGGTTTTTAATATGGAGCAAAGACCAGCCAGTGTTAAACGACAGTTTACGGTTAAGGCAATTCCCGAACTCCAAAAACCTCCAGAATCACCAGAACGGCGTGAGCCGGATTGGTCAGCCCTTGATGTAGTGGCTTTTTCAACCCGCGAACACCATCAAACACATGAACGCAGCAAACTGCTGGTTGATGAAGCAGTGTTGTGTCATTACTACGTCATTTTGGTTAAAGATTTGCTGGCCCGTTCGGATATCGTTATTGATAATAATACCCAAAGAAATTTTCAAAACATCATACACCAACTTCAAGCTTATAACACCACCGTGCGCCATCAATTACAAATCTATCAAACTCCGGAAAAAATTTGGTCAGGTCTATTTCCGGTCGGAGTAGGGAAACACATTATCGGCTCAGTGGATCCGGATGATAGTATGGTGGAAACTGATAATATTAGAAAAATTGATACTGGCATGAATAAAACCAGTCGTCCACGAATAATCTCTTTATCTGATAGTCATGTGACTACAGCCTACACAATGAAATGGTTAGAAGAACAACGTTTATCTTTAGATACAGTTGGCGTTTTGTCGTTTGACCATCACACTGATTTACGACCAGTTCGTGGATCCGCCAAAAAAGCAAATGTTATGACACATTTGTTAGAAGAATCTAGAGTTGGTGCTGTAGCTATTATTGGTTATGATCCAAATATTTCACCGCCCAGTCAGCCGAAATTACACAATCAGCAACTTGATGTTATTTCTGGGGCTAGACTTTATACTGCCGACCAGCCAAATGTTGGGCGTTTTTTGCGTGAACTCTCTATTATTATGACTAGTTGGAAAAAGCATGATATAACCAGTGTTTATACTACTGTGGATTTAGATGGTTTACGTTTGCCTGAACAGTTGTACACGGCAACCGATTATAACCCGTTGGATAATATTCGTCAGCTGCTAGATTTACCAGCCAAAGAAATGGTGCGCGACCGGGTAATGGCCGGGGCGGCAGATTTATCTACAAGTCGAGCCCAAGACACCGTTCGTTGGTTACAAAATTATTTTAATGCAAATAAATTAATCGATTATAACGGGGTCCCGGCCAGTTGGGTAGCTCGGGCCATGCGAATGGCGCGCGAGCAGTTTGGTATGCAAATTGGTATTACTCGGCCCGGTACGGAACAACGTATCGTGGGAGATATTGTAGAATATACGCCACCGGATTACCAAAATCGGACAGCTCGTATTACCAAAGCTTTGCTGGGTAGTATGGTAAACGCTGCCTCTTGAGATCTACTACGACTGGTGGTATACTAACCCCGGTTCATTAAGGCCTAGGCTAATTTATCTATAAAATGTTTATGAATTTACATATTTCTGGGAAAAATCTTGAATTAACTACTGCGCTAAAAAGTTACGTTGATGAAAAAATTGGTGGTTTAGCGCGTTTTAATGATCAAATCACTGAAGTACGCGTGACTTTGGAAATGGTGCGTACCGATCATGCCGAATCTTTTAAAGCCACAGCCCAATTTCACGTTGGCCATGATGTGCTTTACACCGAAGAAGCTGCTGCCACAATGTATGCCGCCATCGACATTGTGAAAGATGAAATGGAGCGCCAATTACGTGATTTAAAAGCCAAAAACGAAACTAAACATCGCAAAGCCAATATCAGTCAACGCGGACTCAAATCGGTCTTCGGCAAAGAATAACCCATGGCCTTTCTCGACAAACTTTTTGGCGACCCTAGTGTCAAGGTTGTCAATAAAATTCAACCACTCGTCGCAAGCATTAATGCACTGGAACCAAAGTTTCAAGTGTTGTCTGATGATGAGCTAAAGCAGCAAACGCAAATTTTTCGGGACCGTTTAACTAAAGGCGAAACCGTTGATCAATTATTGCCCGAAGCTTTTGCCACTGTCCGTGAAGCTAGTAAGCGGGTTTTAGGTCAGCGCCATTACGACGTACAGTTGGTTGGTGGCATTATTTTACATCGTGGCATGATTGCGGAAATGCGCACTGGTGAAGGAAAAACTTTAACCGCCACGCTCTCGGTTTATTTAAACGCGTTGTCCGGTAAAGGGGTGCATGTTGTTACCGTTAATGATTACTTGGCTCGACGTGATGCTGACTGGATGGGCCGGTTGTATCATTGGTTAGGTTTATCGGTTGGTTGTATCCAAAATCAATTAGTATCATATGTCTTTGATCCTGGTTACCAAGCGCGTCAACAAGAGGCCGCTCAAGCCGAACAGAGCAAGTCTGGAGAAAAGACCGCCGGCACAGAAAATACCGAACTATCATTTAAAGTTGATCTAGACAATTTACGTCCGGTAAAGCGCCGCGAAGCGTATGAGGTGGATATTGTCTACGGCACTAACAATGAATTTGGTTTTGATTATCTGCGCGACAATATGGTGCAGAACCAAGCGCATAAATCTCAGAAAGGTTTACATTATGCCATTATTGATGAAGTTGATAGTATTTTAATTGATGAAGCCCGCACACCATTGATTATTTCTGGTGAAGCGGAAGCTGCCACCGATCAGTATTATCGTTTTGCGCAGTTGGTGGAACGTCTTACTGAGAACGAAGACTACAACGTTGATGAAAAAATGAAGGTCGCCACTTTAACTGAAGCCGGGATCGCCAAGATGGAAGACTGGTTAGGCTTAGCCAATATTTACGAAGCTGGTGGCGTGCTGACCGTTCATCATATTGAACAAGCCCTTAAAGCCTTCACTTTATTCAAGCTCGACCGGGATTATGTAGTAAAAAATGGCGAAGTGCTGATTGTTGATGAATTCACCGGACGTTTAATGCCGGGTCGGCGTTATAGTGAAGGCTTGCATCAAGCTATCGAGGCCAAAGAACGTTTAGATATTAAACGAGAATCGCGCACCTTAGCCACAGTTACCTTTCAAAATTTATTCCGTCTATACGAAAAATTATCCGGTATGACCGGTACGGCGGAAACGGAAAAAGAAGAATTTTTCAAAATTTATGGTATTGACGTGGTGGTAATTCCAACCCATCGGCCGATGGTTCGTAAAGATTTACCCGATGCCGTTTATAAAAATGAACAAGGAAAATTGACCGCCGTGATTGAAAAAATTAAAGAATATCATACGGCCGGGAATCCAGTTTTAGTTGGTACAATTTCGATCGAAAAAAACGAATACATGGCGAAGTTATTAGAACGCGCCGGTATTCCCTTTCAAATGTTAAATGCTAAACAGCACGAACGTGAAGCCGATATTATTGCTCAAGCCGGTAGGCGTGGTGCCGTTACTATGGCAACCAATATGGCCGGTCGTGGTGTGGATATTATTTTAGGTGGCAATCCACCAGATGCGGCCGAAGCTGAAGCGGTGCGCGCCTTAGGTGGTTTGGTAGTGTTAGGTACAGAACGTCATGAAGCGCGTCGGATCGATAATCAATTACGCGGACGTTCCGGTCGTCAGGGCGACCCGGGCATCACTCAGTTTTTTGTTTCGATGGAAGATGATCTGATGCGGATTTTTGCGACCGATCGGGTAAAAGCCATTATGAAGAGTTTGAACTGGCCAGATGATATGCCAATTCAAAACGGTATAGTTAGTCGGTCAATTGAAACTGCCCAAAAGAAAGTGGAAGGTCATAATTTTGATATCCGTGAACATTTGGTTAAATACGACGACGTGATGAATCGGCATCGTGAGGTAATTTATCGTAAACGCGATGAAATTTTAGCGGCCGAACCAGAAGCGATTCGCCAGATGATTTTAGAATTAGTCGAAAGTGAGATTGAATATGTCGTATCGTTTCATGCCAATACTGACGATCCGAAAGGTTGGAATATTAAAGAGATTTACGAAACCGTCAATTCAATTTTTCCGATTGATCAAACTCAACGTCAGGCGATTGATGCACTAAAACCGCCTAATGAAGATAAGTTGAACGATGCCAAAGCCCGCACGCAGGTGGTGGAATATCTAGTTGATTTAGCGAAGCAGCGTTATGATGCCATGATTGAAAAAGTTGGTGACCCAAAGTTGGTGTACAATATTGAAAAAGCATTCTATCTGCGCGCGATTGACACGCTTTGGGTGGAACATTTAGATCAGATGTCATACTTGCGTGAGGGGATTGGTTTACGTGGTTATGGTCAGCGCGATCCGTTGGTAGAATACAAGAACGAAGCTTATGGCATGTTCACTGAATTGATTGCCAATGTCCAAAAACAAGTGGTTTATAGTATTTACAAAATGGCTGATGTACATCAATTAGCGCCACAGAATAGCGCTATGCAACGGCAGCGGCTGCAAGGTGCTCAAAAAAATATGGGCAATGGTGGTGGCGAGGTCGGCCCAGTGTCAGGTGCCGGAGCCGCTACTGCAATTGAGGATGGAAAATTTGATGGTAAAAAAATTGGACGGAATGATCCGTGCCCTTGTGGCTCTGGAAAAAAATACAAGAAGTGCCATCGAATGGGGAACAGATAATAATACATGGGACTAAAATATGGGCGTAGAAGGAATGGGTCGTCTTAGACCACGGCAGGAAGTTGAAAAAGAAATTCTTCAGGGAAAAGAAGATTTTGTATTTGAGCAGCATCAAAGAAATGCTATGGCTTTAATTGAATTAGCACGACCGATTGATGAGCGAGATAAAGCGTTAACGGGCCGTAGAATGGAAAACTATGTTCAGGAATCTGGTGTCATGCAAGCAGAACTATTTCCAGAAAATGGTTTTGTTCTAAACATCGGTGATCCATGGCAAACATTGGATAGAAAGGGTATTACCACGCTAGAGTACGAAACTGGTGATGAAGCATCCTTTATTTCAGAAGAGGTATATTTTTTTGATACACTTGAACAGAAATACTCTGCGATTGAGGATGAGATAGGATATATCGTAAAAGTTAGACCAGAAGTAGCTAAGTCTATCCAATGGAAATTAAATGCGCTACGTGAATTTCAGAAAATAGGTTTATCAGTATCAGATTATCCTAAACAAGCTCAGGTTGCACAGGAGATCGTTAGAGAATTAGCGCAACTTGTTCCAGAAATATATGAGCGTTATCCAAATGCATGGTACGCTGCTGTGCATGTTGCTCGCGGTTTTTCAGATATTCACTTAAACGAAACTGTAATTAAACCGAAAATTGATCGAGAAGTTATCATGCAAAAAGGTTTGTCCGAGAAGGAAGAACACGAGTTGCGTAGACAGTTAATTAACGAACATAGAGGTCAAAAAAAATATACGGAATCTGAATTGGTTAAAGGCGCTTTTCCACATACTGATTTTGCCGATGATTCATTTGATAGAATTACAGCTTCTTGGTCAATTTCTGCACATATGTTTGGAGTGATGGATGCCAAGCATTTTTCCACTACCTGGGATGAAACTGATAGATTATTGCGTAAGGATGGGGCGGCATATTTTTGGCCAATGAATTATTATTTTGATGATCCAGCTGAATTATTAAATAGTGTTCAAGAGTATACACAATCTGGCGGCCAAGTTGGTTTTTATTATGTCTAATGATTGGAATCATGAAAATCATGTGCTTTGGTATACACAAGACAGCGCCAGTGTAGTTGCCAGTAATTGGAACAATATACAAACATTAGTTGTATTAAGTAGGCGGCATAGTATTGATGTCATAAAGAGGATTGAAGCTAGTTTGGTGAATGAAGAAGTTTTTGATGAATTTGATAATGAAGGTTATGCAGCGTAAATTATTTCTTTTTATCCAGTCAACCTTCGTCATTTCCGCAACGAGAGGGTTTGTGTAATCAAAACATTGGAATAGTAATTCGATTGTATTTTTACCTCTCCAGCTGGTAGTGTCGACAACATCAAGAAGTGTCATCGACTGCAGAATTCCTAGAAACCGACTAACACTTATCTGCGAGTTTATTGATTCGGTTTGCGCGATTCTTGCGCGATTGTATTTTTTGCGGTATACTAAGTGTATATCATGTTTCGTCCGGAATCCGGAATATCGACTAACAGACAAAATTGTAGAACTGCTCACAACCATTGCTGAAGGCAAAGTGGTTATTGAGCGTGCTCGCTTATTGCCCAAACAGGAGCTGAAATTACGTCGGCAAGCGATGATTCGTATGACGCATAGTTCAACGGCTATCGAAGGCAATATCCTCAACGTTAGGGAGGTCGAGGCCATTGCGGACAAACAACCAGTTGATGCGCCAGCGCGCGATATCTATGAAGTCGATAATTATCTCAAGGCCTTAAAATACATTGAGCTGGTTGTCAAAGAAAAAAGGTTAATTACCAACACTGTCATTTTAAAAATTCATCGTCTGGTCACTACTAAAACATTGTCGGATAAATCATCAGGTCATTATCGAAAATACATGGTGTATGTGGTCAGGCGACATGCCGACGGCAGACAAGAGATCATCTACACAGCCGCAGCTGCAAACCTGGTACCAAGATTAATAGATGACCTGATTCAATGGATGCAGCGTAGTGAGTCCGCGCGAATCAATCCAGTCGTTGTAGCTGGTATTGTCCATCAACAAATTGCTGCTATTCATCCTTTTTCCGACGGTAATGGTCGGACCGCTCGAGCCTTAGCTACTTTGGTGTTGTATCAACGTGATTATGATTTCCGTCGTTTGTTTGCCCTGGAAGATTATTATAACCATGATTGTTCGGCATATTATACTGCCATTAATGTAGGTAAAAATTACGAAACGCGTCATCAAGATTTTACTACTTGGCTTGAATATTTTGTAAATGGATTCAAGGAAGAAATTGATCAAGTGAAGCATCAAGTGCTCAGCTTGTCAGTTAAAAAAATTGATACCAGCATTGACTCACAAATTTTTCTTGATAAAGATCAAGTGGCCATTCTAGATTTTCTTGAATCGCTCGGTAGAATTACAGTAGGTGACGTAGTGGATATTTTACATTGTCCAAAACGTACCGCTCAGTTGTATCTACAGAATTTAAAGAAGCTAAAAATGATCGTTTCACACGGTAAGGCGCGAGCAACTTTTTATAAGTTAAAAACTTAATCCTTTAAAATAACATTACAAGAAGTGCCATTGTCCATAAGTTAGGGTACACCAAGAATTTAATAGTATAAATTGTATTATTCATTTGGCCTATGTATACTTATTGTATTAGGAGAATAATATAAATATACTATGACATATCATCGTGGCCGCTGGTGGTTGCTGATAATAAGCATTTTAGTAGCACTGGGAATAAGTTTGGTGCTCTGGTATTGGTGGCAGCCAACTTTTTCTGGTCGGCTGGTTGATTTAGCTGGCGAACCAGTAGCTAACCTGGCAGTGCGGAGTAGTAACCAAACGGTAACCTCGGATGCCGATGGAAATTTTACCGTGCGCTTAGGCGCCAATGATACCGCCATAACCGTTGGTAGTGGTGAAGACACAATAACAATTGATCTAGATGCCACTACCGCTCAGGCCACCTTGTCGGAAACGGAAACAACCGCGCCTACCATAGAAGAAATCAACGAGTTTTTTGGAAACGACACTGCCAGCTCTCTGACGCCCGATGAACGCGCTGAGCTAGAAACCGAAATCACGTCCGGATATTACCCCGGATCTAACGCACCAACAGATACACCAACAATTGTGGTACCTACTTTAACGGTCTCAACCACTAATGTACCGCCAACGGTTGACCCAACAACCATTATTACTAATGAGGAGGGGGTTGAAGTGGTGCAGGGTGAAATATTAGTTGGTTGGGATGCCACAGTTACAGCCGATCAACGAGTGACTGCGGTTACGGCAGCTGGGGGGACAATGCGCTTTGATGATCCGGCAGCATTCACGAGCATCGTCTACGTTCAAGATCAAGCCAACGTTGCAGCGGCGGTTGAACTGTTGCAACAAACCAGCGGTGTTACCGGCGCGCTCCAAAATTATTTATTAGAACCAGACGCTGTTAGTTTTGCCCCGACTGATCCGGACTATTCGGATAAAAATAAAAGTTGGTGGTTACGGCGCATGAATTTAGAACCGGCTTGGCAAATGACTAAGGGGACAAATTCTACCGTTGTTGCTGTTATTGATGTGGGCTTTGCGGTTGATCACCCAGATTTAACCGGAGCTTTTACCAAAACAACTTTAAATTATACAACGGATACCTTAAGCGTTAAATCGCGTCACGGCACGCATGTTTCTGGAATTATTGCCGCTCGTCAAAATAATGATGAAGGCTTAACTGGGGTGGCACCAAAAGTTCGCATTTTACCAATAAAAATTTACGATCTGGCGCGTTTACCGCAAGTCTATCAGCAATTAAAAACCTGGCCGGGTGTGCGCATAGCTAGCATGTCGATGGGTTGGGGCTGGCGTAAAAAAAATTTAGCGCGCACACAAGCTGGTTTGCCTCCTTTCACTCCAGTGGCTATGCAACAAAGGGCTGATGCGCTAGATGCCATAATTCGGCCATCGTTTTTAGAATATTACCAACGTGGTGGAGTATTCTGCAAATCAGCCGGTAATGATTATGGTTACGACGCCAAACTTAACGCGCTTAATTTTAACGAAGTCATTACCGTAGCCGCCGGTACGCCACAAGGTAGTTTAACCAATTTTTCGAATATCGGAGCGTCAGTGGATATTGTTGGTCCGGGTTATAAAATTTGGTCACCAGTAGATAGCCCAAAAATGTACGATTATCTTTCTGGCACTTCGATGGCTACCCCAGCGGTGTGTGGAACAGTCGCTCTAATCCGTTCCATTCGTCCGCAATATGGGGCATTGTTAATAAGATTAATTTTGCGAAAAGGCGCTACCGAACCGGCTGGTTTAGCAGCTAATGGTTATAGTTATGTGGATGCCTGGCGAGCGCTCTTACGCGCAACCAAACGTTTTGGTGTCACGGGGTTAGTTTTTGATGAAAACTATAATGTTGCTAAAGCCGCCAATGTAACCACCCAACCAGCCGCCTGGTTAGTAGAAACTAATGAGACCGGGGATTATGTGATTCCATATCTATTGCGTACACCCAGAACCCTGTTAGCTCAAAAAGGTGAGGCCAAAGGTAAGGAAAGTATTACGCCGCCAGCGCTTAATGATGATGAAATATTAGAAATGGTGATTATTGAATTGGCGGGCAAGGAAGACAAAAATGACAACGCCAACAATAGTAATGATAACGGCAACACCAATGACGGCACTGATGATGCCAATACTTCCAACACAAATGCGGACGCCAATGCCAATGGCTCGGATAGTTCCGATGCAACAGATGGGGTTGGAGAAAGTACAACACTGGCCAATGGCGTAGTAGTTTCGGCCGCCGGATGTGCTGTTAGCGGCTATACCATGCCGGATGCCATTGACGATTGTGGTCCGGGTTTTTCTTTTTCGCGCGAAACCATTGCTTGTGAACAAACCGAATGTCCAGCTGGAGTTGGTCGCACTTACACTTTGGAATGCAAATGTGAGGGTGAAGGTCTAAAGGCAATTTATGCCTGCGATAAGCCTGGTTACATGGTGGCTTGCATTAATACAAACGAATAATATGACGCAAACAGAAAAAATTTATCCGCACTGGTGGTTGGTTTGCTTATTAAGTTTTTTGCTGGGTGGGTTAATTGTGGCCAGTGCGATGATTGCTAGATTATGGATCTGGGTTTACGGCGCCACCACAGCCGAAATTGAACATACAGTCACAGCTGCCACAACCATTGCTACGACCGATGCTTGGTCGGCAGAAACTATGGATTTATCCGGTCTACCGGAAGGCAATGAATATCTTAATGATGCTACTAATGTGGCTGAATCTGATACCACTATTGCCGCGGCCGGTTGGACAAAATTTGAAAGCCGTACGCTGCCGATAAGTTTTAATTATCCCAGTACGTGGAAACTGTGGGAAGGTACCACGCCGTTATCGGATTACATTCAAATCGCCGATTATAAATCCAAGATACAAGATGCTGAGGCCACTACCGTTCCCGGACACAAATTAGAAATCATGGAGTTAGAGCAACCGCTCGATCTAACTTTAAGAAAGTGGATGATTCAAAACGATGAAGAGTCGATCGGAGTAGTAGGAACCATCGAAGATTTAATGATTGATGGTTTTCCGGCCAAACTGGATTATCAAGTGATTGGTTATTCAACTTTTGGTACAGTTTATATTCCGCTGGGCGATGGAACAAATCAGGTTATTCTGGTATCGCTCTTTGGGCCAGAAACAACTTATGAAGAACTGCGACCATTATTTCAATCAATTTTAGATTCAATATCTATTTCTGGTATGTAACTTATAAATTGCCTATTGATTTACTGTATGTTATACTTACTCATATGAAAAACATCAAAGCACTTATTCGCAATCAAACTGGCATGGGTCTTTCAGCCATGATTGCGCTAGGTTTTGTAGCAGCGGTGGTGGTAGTGTTCATCATTGCCATGATCGTCTACTTAGTAAAGAGCTGAAGAACAATAATGAAAATAACATCGGCTGGTACAGTTGGTGTTATTTTTTTTGTTATTGCCATATAACTTATATTTGACGGGATCGAAAAAAAATGCTATTATATACGAAATAGTTTAAAAACAAAAATGAAAATAA
>CAYYTZ010000017.1:0-15044 GCA_964474735.1 uncultured Gammaproteobacteria bacterium
TAAGAGTGGACGAAAACAGGACTAACTGGATTTTTTCAAACTGTCAAGCAATGCTTCAATTTGGGTAGCCTTGCGTTCGGTGTCGTCTAATTTGAAATGAAACTGCGGAACTAGGCGAAAGGTAATGTGGTCTACTACATCAGAGACGATAGCGTGGATATGTTGTTTAATGATTTGTAAGGTAGAGCCGGCCAGATTATCTGGAACAATTGAAAGAAAAACTTGAGCATGATGCAAGTCAGCCGTGGTATGTACTTTGGTAACGCTCACAACCGCGCCGGGTGGCAGTTCAACATTGCGCATAATGGCAGTTGCCATGTAATCGCGCAAAGCAGTATTAATTTGCCGTATGCGTTGACTCGGCATAACAATTATTGGGTTTTACCGTGCAGAGTACGAGCGCGCTCCTCTTTGGTGTAGATTTCGATAATATCTCCTTCCAAAACCGGAGTGCCTGTTTCTAAGCGCAGACCACACTCATTACCATTAGCAACCTCGCCGATAGCTTTCTTGTTATTTTGCAATTGGTCGATGGTGGCTTCGCCTAATAGTTTGCCGGAACGAAGAATTTTACAAATAGCTTTTTGACGGACGCTGCCTTCTGTTACACGACCGCCGACAATGGAAAATTTACTGGCGGTACGGAAAATAGCCAGTACGCGCAATTCACCAATTTTTGTGTAGGCAATTTCTGGTGGCAGCATTTTTTCCAACTCAGCTTCAACATGCTCAATTAATTTGTAAATTATTGAAAAAGTGTGAGCGGTAGTTTGAGTACCTAAAGCATAGTCAGCCGCTGCGGCAGTTAGTTCTACATTAAAACCAACCAAATGAGCTTTAGCGGCAACGGCTTGGTCAATATCTTTTTCTGTGAAGTTACCCAGACCACGTTTAATAATGTCGATTTCAACATCGTCGAATTGTAATTTATCAAGGGCTGCTGCAACTGCCTCTAAAGAACCAAGGGTGTCGGCTTTAAGTACGAGCGGCAATTTGCATTTACCCGATGCAACAACTTCAGTTTTGTGTTTTAAATATGCGAAAGATTGGTACGATTTTTTCTGCTTTTTCTTGAGGGCCTTTGGATCAGTACTAATCACTAAAATATCTCCTACCACCGGAGCATTTTTTAAGCCCAAGAAACGCACTGGTGTTGATGGGGTGGCATCTTTTAAAACTGATCCGCGCCAAGACGTCATGGCTTTAATTTTTCCTACCACATCACCAACTTCAACAATATCGCCAATATGTAGGGTGCCGGTTTGGATTAAGACTGTGGCAATTGGACCGGAATCTTTATCAATGCGCGATTCGATAATTGTACCAACTGCTGACCGCTTTGGATTAGCCTGAATTTTTTTTGAATACATGTCGGCTACCAGCAATACCATATCTAAGAGTTCATCAATTTTTTGATTGGTTTTAGCAGACACCGGAACACAAATTGTCTTACCACCCCAGTCTTCGGGGATGAGGTTTAAATCGGCCAGTTGTTTTTTAATACGCTCAACATCAGCCTCAGGTTTGTCCATTTTATTTATGGCCACCACAAATGGTAGACTGGCTTTTTCAAGAATACTAATTGCCTCAAGGGTTTGTGGTTTAATACCATCATCGGCCGCCACCACCAAAATTGCAACATCAGCTACATTAGCACCGCGTGAACGCATAGCAGTAAATGCTTCATGGCCGGGGGTGTCAATAAATGTAATGGGGCGATTTTTGTATTCAATTTGATAAGCACCGATGGTTTGCGTAATGCCGCCAGCTTCTTGCGCCGCTACTTTGGTTTTTCGGATGGCATCCAGCAGGGTGGTTTTACCATGATCAACGTGTCCCATCACTACAATAACGGGCGGGCGTGGTACAAGCGAGATTTCCGCATCGCTCTGCAATTCGGTTTTAAGTTGTTCTTCGCGCGCTAAGGCGTTTGTGTCAACCGTAGCTTCAACGCGTTTGGTAGTGTAGCCTAGATCTTCCGCAATAATGGACGCGGTATCAAAATCTAAATTTTCATTAATCGTCGCCATAATTCCGTTACGCATCAGAATTGCAATCAAATCAGTAACCGGTTTGCTTAACAAATCGGCAAATTGTTTTGTAGTAATTGGGTCTGGAATGGCTAATTCACGGCCGGCGATTTTGACGGGCTCCGTTGCATCAGCCTCGGCTGTTTGTTCACCAGCAAAGAGACTTTTTTTTGATTTCGCTTTTCTATTTTGTTTAATCGCTTCAATTAAACGAACGGCAATGCGATCATCAACCTTAATGGCACGTTCACCAATACCAAAACCAAGTTCTGCCGCCAGTGGAAAGAACTCCTCTTTGGTCATTTTTAATTCACGAATAATCTCGGTAACGTTCATATAGCCACGTTACCCTACTAAAATTGAGGCCCCCTGTCAATTCAAATGAGGCCGCGATCTTTTCCGACAATCACTTTGAGTGGTTTGGCTTTCAGGGTTATGGTTAGTGGTGCTTTGATGGTGGTGGTGTAGTCTAGGAGCGCTTCAATTAGTTTTTCTGGAGGTTCAACAGTGAGGCGTTGGGTGGTTAGTGTTGTCGGAGTTAATGGCGGTGGCGGACTTCCCCACAACGGCCGCTTAGTTATTGTGTCTGGCTGGATGGTTACACAACAGACTGGTGGTTGAGGGCTAACCTTAACGTGGCAATCAGTAATACTAGTAATGGAAAAACCGTTGTCGAAATGTAACACCGTGCCGACTGGCGCGGGAAACGAAAGTTCAGTTAAGAAATGTGTTTGATTGGCTTTGGCCAGTGGCACCGGTTTTGTAATTCGACGGGACAGGGCGTTACAAGCTTCAAGTGCGTCATGAATGCCAAATAACTCACCCAGGCGCGAAGAATTTTGTCCAAGTGGAATAAAACCCAGTGCAACTTTTTCATCAGCTAAAATATTAATGGCATGAAGTAAAGTTGCATCTGACCCCACCACAACAAACGTATGAACTTTTTGTTTTAATCCTACGGTAATTATTTCCTTTAAATTGCGCAGCGGCTGGAGTCGTTCAACCCGTCCATTTATTCCAAGTTCAATAATGCGGTTTTCAATACCGCGAATAACTGTTTCGTTTTTTTTATCACGTACGAATTCGTCGTACAGATAAAAGAACATAGTCAGCTTTAGGCTGCTTTGCCAGCTTCAATCGCGCCAGCACCAGTTGCGCACTGTCCTTTAATAGCCGCGCCAGTCTCGACTGATAGTACGGCAGCCGTAATATCACCAAAAATTTTTCCAGTGGAAAGTAGTTGTAATTGACCGCGACATTTGACTGCGCCATGAATTTCTCCGGCAACAGTTAAATTATTAGCTTCGACATCCGCCTCTACCCGAGCAGATGATTCTATAGAAATATCCTCGGTAGTTTTTAGCGAGCCGACGACCTCACCTTTTACGACAATATTGCCGGCGCCCGAGAACTTACCTTCGAAGCGGACTCCGTCCCCAATGGTTGTTGCGGCTTCTAAAGACGACCCCTCCGGTTTGGTTGTAAACATTTTAGCCATACTGAAAAAGATTAATACTCTAAACGTAGTTCATCTATAACGTAAAGTTGTCGCATTGTCTACGCCCGCCAAACTTGATACAATCGCCACATGACAAAATCACTAGAAAAAATTAAATCAAACGCAGGTACAACCCCCGCATTCAATAGCGTGCACGATTACATAACCTTTGCTGTATTGATGGTGTTTATTATCGGCTCACTCAGTGCCTTTTATGTCTATAATTTGCAAGCACAAGTATTCGGTAGGTGGGCGAAAGAATTTTACGATTTTTTACTTAAATAGTTGTACGACACTCAAAAGGAGCTAACATTAGCTAAATGTCCCCGTAGCTCAACGGATAGAGCAGTCCCGTCCTAAGGGAAAGATAGGGGTTCAATTCCCTTCAGGGACACAGTGTGTTTAAAAAAAGATAGTGCATATTTTTACTGGGCGCGATGAAGTTACTTACAGAAGTGAAATTGAACGAGCAAGCGCTACTGCCAGTGGCAGACGGGTGCAGGCTCCGCCCAGCAGCAGAATAGAGCGATCAATTCCCTTCAGGGATGCAAACCGCATAGGATAGACTACTAATAAGTTCCACGTGGAACAACATACTATTTATGGCCGATTGTTATATTGAAATAGCGGAAAATACATTTGAAATAGAGCTGCACAATTCCGTGACGGCTCGCATTATATACGAGCACTTACCTTTAAATGGATCGGTATCCAAATATCAGGAGGCAATTTTTTTTGACATCGCTCTACCACCGATCAAGTTTGAACGCACAAATGACTACAACATTGGCCTTGGAGACATTGCCTTATGGGTGGAGGGATCATGTATTTGTTTGTTTTTTGGTAGCGCAGATAACGACAGTGATAAATATATCAAAAAGGGAAAACTGAACGTGTTTGGGAAAGTTCTGGGAGATCTAACTATTTTGCGTTCGATTAAAGAAGGTGAGTTGATTAATATTTCAAAGTAACTAGTAATTTTGCATCACATGTGCTATTTGTATGGTACAATTAAATAATCCATATTAGACAATTACGCGGTAAAGCAATTTTTTTAAGAACGAAGGGCAAGACATATAAAGAAATATTAGCAATACTAAAAAAAATAGCCAAAAGTACCCTTTCCTATTGGTGTAAAGACATAGCGGTCCCTGAACATTACCACGTCAACAAGTCAATCAATCAGATAGTGCATCTAAAAAAGATCAGAGAGCTATCGAGGACAGCAACGCAAGTTAAGAGAGAGCGATATTTTCATGTCCTAGAAAAACAAAATCAGCATCTTTCTGAAATGTTGTTTAGTAATCGTCAAATAGCCAAAATTGCTATGGTCTTGCTATATTCGGCCGAAGGATCTAAACCATTAAATACAAAGAGATGCGAACTGGTGTTTGGGAATTCCGACCCAAATATCATTAAATATTTTTAAAACTAACCGTTTTTGTTATTTAATTGATGAAAAAAAATTTCGATGCACTCTTCAATGTCGATTCGATCAAGACGTTATTTTACACGAAAAATATTGGGCAGATATTACGGGAATACAAAAAGAGCAGTAATATAAAGCACAAATCGATAAACGAACAATTGGGAAACCGACCAAGAAGCTTGACTATCATGGTGTGTGTCGAATAGAATACTTTTCTGCAGATGTTTTTTGGGATATTATTATCGGTGGTGAGATGATTACGGGGGCTCGTAGCTTAGCGGTAAAGCGCTTGCATGGCATGCAAGAGATCGGGGGTTCAATTCCCCCCGAGTCCACCACAACTCAATGATATGTTCCACGTGGAACATATTTTTGTTTATAATAAATTATTGCATAAAAATATATCTTTTGAACAAATAGATTTGTATAAAAATACTAACTGTAGGCAATATTAAGCGTCGTAGAATATTGTGTGCAACACTTGAGTTATTCTGTCAGTACTGTATTGTCAACTATATGCGAATAATGGCAGTTACTAAAACAGTTTCAATAGAACGAATATTAAAGGTTCTACAAGAACAAAGCATTACATTAATTGGTGAAAGTCGTTGGCAAGAAGCTAAAGAAAAAATAGCTCATCTTCCTAGTGGTATTGAAAAGCACTTTATTGGACACCTACAAACAAATAAAGCTGCTGAAGTCGTAGCTGCTTTTGACTGCATTGAAACTGTGGATAGCATAAAGTTGGCAAGGGTAATTAATCATGCCGCTGCAGCCCTAAATAAAACCATGCCAATTTTTTTACAAGTGAATATTAGTGACGACCAAGCAAAATATGGTTTTGTTCCAAAAGAGCTTGAACAAGTTGTTGCTACGGTAAAGGCAATGCCGAATATTCGTCTGGATGGTTTTATGACCATCACTGCCCAGCAGGATAAGGAAATAACGCGTTCGGATTTTACTTGTATGAAAATATTACAACAAAAATTCGATCTAAAAGAGCTTTCTATGGGCATGAGTGCAGATTGGAAAATTGCGGCTGCAGAAGGTGCCACGATAGTACGTTTAGGTACAGCTCTATTTGGAGCCCGTATTTTGCGTATTGATAATATCAGTATTTTTTGATACGCTTCTATCCTATATGAATACTGCCTGGTTATTAATTGTATTAGTGTTACTGTCTGGATTATTTTCTGCGCTCGAGATTGCCTATTTTTCTTTGGGCGAAGCTCGCTTACGTAGTCAGGCAGAGCGTAAAGGAAGGATCGGCGAACAAGCGAAAAGGGTATTAAGTATCAAAAAAAATCCACAAAAATTATTGGCTACAGTAGTGGTGGCAGATAACATTGTCGACATTGCCGCTTCGGCAGTGGCAACCGCTACGGCGATTGAATTATTTGGTAGTTTTGGCGTGGGCATTGCCACTGGCTTAATGACATTTATTATTTTAATTGTGGGAGAGATAGTACCAAAAGCCTTTGCCCAAAAACACGCTGATCAAATTGCGCGGTGGTTTTCTTTATTTACGACTGTGTTTATAGCCATCATGACTCCCATTACCTATATTTTTGAAATGATTGCTCGAGGTGTGCACAGACTAAGTGGCGGTAAATATCAACAGACAGTTTCTAAGGATGAAGTCAAAGCCATGGTATATATGGGAACCGAAGCCGGCAGCGTGGCGATTGAAGAACAGGAGATGATTGATAATATTTTTTCTCTCGACAAGGTTACAGTCGAAGACATTATGACTCATATCAATGATGCCGTGGCGTTAAATTTGATTCAGCCAGCCGAGGAATTAATTACCATTATGACTGATACGGGATTTTCGCGCTTCCCAGCTTACTCTGGAAACATCGACAATATTGTCGGAATAATATATTCAAAGGATGTTATGGAGGCATTGGTGGACAGCGCTGGAAAGCCCGAACGAATTGATATAAAAAAATTAATGCAGAAAGCCGTTTTTATTCCTGAAGAAAAAAATGTTTTATCACTGTTGCGTTATTTTCAAACGCACCATAAACATATCGCGGTCGTGGTGAACGAATTTGGTGAGACGCGCGGCATAGTGACATTAGAAGATGTGCTGGAAGAAATTGTTGGCGATATTGTGGATGAACAAGATACGGCGCAACGGCATATTAAACGTATCAACACAAAAACCATTGTGGTAGATGCCGATGTAACAGTGGAAGAGATTGAAAATGCCATTGATGCCAGAGTGTATAGCGATGATCATAAAACAATCGCGTGGGTAATTTTGAAAGAATTGGGTCGCGTGCCGAACAAAGGCGATGAAATAAGTCTACCCAAAGCCAAGGCAATTATTGAAGAGGCCGAGGAACAAAAGATCAAGCGGGTAAAATTGATAAAAACCCGGTGAGCTGATAAACTAACTATCCACGAAGATTATTAAACTATCATTTTATGGCACTAGAATTAACCGATCAAACGTTTAAACAAGAGGTGCTCGATTCTAACGTCCCAGTGCTGGTAGATTTTTGGGCAAGTTGGTGTGGGCCATGTAAAGTTCTTTCGCCACTAGTGGAAGAGTTAGCTACTGAATATAAAGATAAGCCAGTTAAGATTGCCAAGATGGAAGTGGATGCCAATGAGGTAACTCCAGCGCAATATCAAATTATGAGTGTACCGACCTTGATTTTTTTCAAGGATGGCAAGCCTGTCCAACAGATGATTGGTATGCAAACAAAAGACGATCTAAAAGCTGCGCTCGACGCCGTAATGGCATGATGGTTGACGTTGTTGTTGTAGGTGGTGGACCAGCAGGTTTGACGGCAGCACTTTATACTGCTCGACGATCTTTACGTACGCTAATAATTTCCAAAGACCTAGGTGGTCAGGCTGCAACCACATCCGTAATAGAAAACTATCCGGGTGTTGGAGCAATTGACGGGCTTGAGTTAATGAAAAAATTTCGTGATCAGGCCGTGCAGTATGGAGCCGAGTTTGTTTTAGGTGAAGTGCGCGGAATACGCAAACTAGAAAATGGAAATTTTGCTCTGACGTACAATGCGAAAACGGTTGAAGCACGAGCAATCATATTAGCGTTTGGTTTAACACCGCGCAGTTTAAATGTTCCGGGCGAAGCCGAGCTGACTGGTCAAGGAGTGATTTATTCAGCCGCTGCCGGGCTGGATCAGTTGCGCAATAAAGCTGTGGTCGTGATTGGCGGTGGTAATTCTGCAATAGAAGCGGTTAATATTTTGGCCGCTGTAGCAAAGCAGGTGTATCTTGTACATCGCCGAGACCGTTTTAGAGCGGAGGAAATTTTATTGCGTAAATTAGAAACCCATTCAAATGTTACAAAGTGTTTGAATGCACAAGTTACGGCCGTACAGGGAGAAAGTGCTGTGACCGAAGTAACGGTTGAATATAGCGATAAACACACCGAGCAAATAAAGGTAGAGGCGGTTTGTATTAATATCGGCTTTATGTCAAAAACCGGTTTTGTGGAGCAGTTGGTAGATTTAAGCGACAAACGAGAAATTATTATTCAATCAGATGGCAGCACAAAAACTGTTGGTATTTTTGCCGCTGGCGATATTACCACCGGTCGACAAAAACAAGTAGTGGTTTCGGCTGGCGAGGGTTGTAAAGCGGCTCTAGCTTGTTATACCTATTTAATGACTCAAGCCGGTAAGCCGGTGACTATAGATCAAGATTGGCAGGTAGCAGCCAGCGAGCATTTTATTCGGACGTAGGTAAGTACGTTTTTCCTTGCCGCCTCTGCCTAACTAGTGTATATTACGGCCCATGAAAACATCTATTCCAACCATTGCAAAGCGCGCAACTGCCTTGCAAGCCTCACCATTGCGGAAATTAGCCGCTACGGCCGAAGCCCGAAAAAAACAGGGTATTAAAGTGTATCATTTGAATATTGGCCAGCCGGATTTACCGACGCACATGGATTTTTTTCATGCGGTGCTCGATTTTTTACCAACTCACAAAGATTTCTTCAAAGGGGTGCGTAAGTTCCACCCCCATACCATTGCCTATGCACCTTCAAAGGGTTTTGATGCGCCACTTAAGGCATGGTCAACTTATTATAAAAAGGTTGGAATCAATTTTGCACTGGAAGATATTGTAATTACTCATGGCGGTTCAGAAGGAATTATTTTTGCTTTCGAGGCGGTTTGTGATCAAGGTGATGAAGTATTAGTTTTTGAGCCATTTTATACGAACTATAATAGCTTTGCCGATTTGGCCTCGGTTAAGTTGCGTCCGGTGACATTAGATATTAAAAATGGCTTCCATTTACCTAGCGATAACGTCATAAATAAAGCTATCACTAAACGAACTAAGGCTATTTTAATTTGTAATCCATCAAACCCAACCGGAACGATTTTTAGCAAACAAGAGCTGACTCGTTTAGTTAAAATTGCTAAACAACACAACCTATTTATTTTATCCGACGAGGTATATAGAGAATTCGCTTTTCAAAGCAAACATTATTCAATCATGGATTTTCCAGAAATTCGGCAGCAGGCAGTAGTACTAGATAGTGCATCGAAACGGTTTAATGTTTGTGGTGCGCGAATTGGAGTAGTAGCTAGTAAGAATACGGATATTATTGCTTCGGTATTAAAGATGGCTATGGCACGTTTGTCTGTAGCTAGCATCGAACAGGAGGCGTTAGTGCCAATGCTCTTGAATCCAAAAAAATATACCAAAATCATGGTTCAGGAATTCCGTAAACGCCGCGAAGTGGTGTATGAAGGATTGAAACTAATTCCCAACATCACGTTTTCAAAACCAGAAGGGGCTTTTTATATTATTATTGGTTTGCCAATAGACGATGCGGACCGGTTTGCCACTTGGTTGATTAATGACTTTCAAGATAAAAATGAAACAGTATTATTAGCTCCGGCGGCTGGCTTTTATGCCACGCCCGGCAAAGGCAAACGCGAGGTTCGCTTGGCTTTTATGCTTAACACCAAAGACCTCAAACGATCGTTAGAGATTATTAAACTAGCTCTTGCTGAATACAATAGCTAGGCATATAATAGGGCCACTTCATTTAATTAACTACCCCGTTAGAGGAACGGGCGAATAATAATTAGTATTTACAGTATGGCGAAAGTGAATCCATTTAAATCTGCGCAACAGCAGTTAGATAAAGCCGCTGCCTTAATGGGGCTTGATTCTACCGTGCATGCTCGTTTAAAAATGCCAAAACGTGAAATTCATTTTTCTGTGCCTGTGCGCATGGATGATGGTAACGTTCGAGTATTTGAGGCGTATCGTGTGCAGTACGACAATTCTCGTGGTCCAAATAAAGGCGGCATTCGGTTTCATCCAGACACTGATATTAACGAAGTTAAAGCCTTAGCCTTTTGGATGACTTTTAAATGTGCTACGGTTGGTATTCCCTTAGGTGGTGGTAAAGGCGGCGTAACAGTTGATTCAAAAAAATTATCAGAACGAGAACTAGAGCGTTTAGCGCGTGGCTTTATTCGAGGTTTGCGCAATGACATTGGTCCAGACATTGATGTGCCAGCTCCAGATGTGTATACCAATCCAAAGATAATGGCATGGATGCTGGATGAGTATAACACTTTACACAGTGGCCATATGCCGGGCGTCATAACTGGCAAACCACTAGCGGTGGGTGGCTCTGAGGGGCGTGGTTATTCTACGGCTCAAGGTGGTGTGTATGTAACATTGGAACTGGCCAAGAAAATGAAATTGAAAAAAGGTGCCACAGTGGTAATTCAAGGTTTCGGTAATGCCGGTTCATACATGGCTAAAATTTTAACCAAGAAAGGCTATAAGATTGTTGGTTTGTCAGATTCTCGTGGTGGAATTGTTAATCCAAAAGGTTTAGACCCAGTGGAAGTGGAAAAGCACAAAACCAAAACCGGTTCTGTACAAAATTTTCCTGGTGCTAAAAATGTAACCAACGCACAAATTTTAACAACGCCATGTGACATTTTAGTACCAGCCGCTTTGGAAAACCAAATTTTGGCCGAGAATGCCGGTAAGTTAAAATGTCGCGCTGTAGTGGAATTAGCCAATGGACCAACCACACCAGAAGCGGATGAGAAACTATTCAAAAAAGGCATTATCATTGTACCAGATATTTTGGCCAATGCGGGTGGTGTAACCGTGTCTTACTTTGAACAAGTGCAGAATGCTTACAATTACTACTGGTCAGAAAAAGAAGTACTCGCCAAATTGGAACCAATCATGGTTGATTCGTTCAATGCGGTTTGGGCAGCTAAAGAAAAATATGGTTGCGATATGCGTACCGGAGCTTATATTCATGCCGCTAAACGGATTGAGCAAGCTATGTTAGCTAAAGGTATTGCTAATGGGTAATACTTTAGAGCGGTAAACAAAGCCGTACACAGACAGGGGCAGAATATGCCCCTGTCTTGTTAGTTAATTTATTGACAGTTGTGCTGTAGTAAGGTAAGCTAGATAAGTAATACAATATATAAAAGTAATACTATGACAGTATATCAAACCACCTTAACACAAAAAGGTCAGATCACCATACCAAAAACCATTCGAGAGGCTTTGCATCTGGTATCAAAGCAAAAAGTGCGGCTTTATCTGGCGACCAATGGCAAAGTGGCAACGATTGAACCAGCTGAAGATTTTCTTACTTTGGCGGCTCAAGTGCAAGTCACAAAAAAGATAGATCCATTACAAGCCCGTCAGCAACTGGAACAGCGTTATGAAAGAACCTAGTTTTTTTGTTGATACCAATATTTTCCTTCGCGTCTGTGTGAGAGATAATCAGGTTCAGGCCAAACACTGTCAGTCAGTTATTCGAGCCATTCAACGTGGTGATATTACCGCAGTAACATCAGAAACAATTATGGCAGAGTTTGTTTGGACGGCACTTAGTTGTTATAAACTATCAAAAAGCGTAATCACTCCAATGGTGAAGGCACTCTTAGCCTTGCCAAATTTGCACATTCAAGGAACGCCTAATTTATTAGTAGCCCTTGAACTCTACGAAAACCATTCAATAAAATTTATTGACGCAGTAATTGCATCTTATGAGTTAGTGCAACTTGGCCAATTGCCGATTCTGTCGTATGACAAAGACTTTGATAAGATTGGCATACAGCGCTACGAGCCTGTAGATATAATAAATAGTCTAGAACAGGCTTAAGTATAAATTCCCTATTCACTAGGCAGCAATTAATTGCTGCGTACTGGTAAGGAGAGGGGAGCAGCATTATGAGATCAGGCCAACTGGTGCAATGATGATGGTAGGATTCAGTTTGGTTAGGTGTTTGGCTAAACAGATAATGCCGCCAGTGCCAACAGCCGGCAGTTTGTTTTGTAGAAATTGGATCTGCTTTGCATCTGCCGTTGTACTATAAACAGCACGTTTTATTTCGATTGGTGTTAGGGTTTCATTTTGTACAATGATTAAATCTATTTCACGACCTTGACCATCACGAAAGCCATACAGCGGTGGTTCTTCGCCACGAAAAAGATAGCTTTTTACTATTTCACTCACAACGAACGTTTCAAAAAAAGCCCCAGCCATGGCACCTTGGGCCAAGGTATCAGGCGAGCGCCACTTGGTTAAGAAGGCCGCTAAACCAGTGTCCAGAAAATAAAGCTTGGGTGCTTTAACTAAGCGTTTGATGCGGTTTGTATGGTATGGACGTAATAACCATACCAACATCGTTTGTTCTAAAATGGATAGCCAATCCTTAGCCGTTGGCACACTCACACCAGCATCGCGCGCTAGATCAGAATAGTTTAACCACTGTCCAGTTCGAGCGGCGCACAGTTGAAGAAAGACATGAAATTCTTGAGTTTTTTCAATGCTGTACAGTACACGTAGATCACGATCAATATAGGTTTGAATATAGGCACTAAAAAACGTGGTAGGGCTTGGTGGACGTTTCTGCCACAGAGCCGGGAACGAACCACGGTGAATACGTTCAAAAATGCTTTGATTTGTGGCTGACCAAGGATAAGTAGAAGGTAACCGCCTGGTAAGATTAAATGGCTCGGTTGGTTTTTTGAGGCGCAGGATTTCCGCTGTCGAAAAGCCTAATAAATTCACAATCGCCACTCGTCCGGTTAAAGATTCTTGGACATTTTTAATCATGGCAAATTGCTGTGAGCCGGTCAGCCAATATTGGCCAGTAGCCGAGCGTTGATCAACCCGCAATTTGATTTCCGAAAACAATTGTGGAGCATATTGAACTTCATCAATGAACAATGGCGCCTGATACTGTTGTAAAAAAAGGCCGGGGTCACTTTGGGCCAGTTGACGATCGGCCAAATTATCAAGCGAAACGTAGCGCAGATGATAACGTTTGGCTAGGTGCTGCAGGACTGTGGTCTTGCCAACTTGACGTGGACCACTCACATAGACCACCTTAAACGTTTGGTGGGCTTGTTTGATGGTGGTTTCTAAGTAGCGTGATATATACATTACTGTAAATTTAAAGTATGAACTTAAATTTGTCAAGTACATTTATCACGTTATCGCCCTTAAAAATCTCTATTTTTTCCTCATTCACTAGGCAATTAATTGCTGCATACAGGTAAGGGAGAGTGTTTGCGAGCCACAGGTGGTTACCGACGAGATGCCTCACCCTGGTGAATATTTGATATTTTTCCCTTGTTTTATTATCAATGATATGATATGATTATGGTGTAATAATAATGATATTATGATTCAAAGAGAAATACTACACAAGATAAACCCCTGGTTAGGCAAAGAAAAAGTTTTAATCATAAAAGGTGCCAGACAGGTCGGCAAAACTTATTTACTCAAAGAGATCCAAAAAAAAATAGAAAAAGCCGGCGGAAAGGTTGTTTATTTGCTGGCTGATGAAATAGACAATAAGTCCATATTAAAAAGTTCAGCTAGTTTAGAATTATATTTGGAACAATATTTTAATTTCCCTAATGAGTTTATTTATCTGATGATAGATGAGTTTCAAGTGTTAGATGAAGCCGGCAGGTTGCTCAAGAATATTTTTGATAAACATAAAAATAAAATTCAACTGATTGTTAGTGGATCAAGTGCACTAGAGATAAATAAGAATTCAGAGTATTTAACTGGACGGGCGATTCATTTTAATGTTGATCGCGTCAATTTTAAAGAGTATTTTGATTGGCATGAAGGAATTAATACCAAGTGTTATACTCTGGCTAATTTTAATGAGCTTGGAGTTTTTTTTGAAACTTTCAAACCTAAGCTGGAGTTGAGCTTGAGTGAATATTTATCGTATGGAGGTTATCCAGAAGTTTTGATCACTCAAGGCGTGGCAGAAAAAGAGCTAGTGCTTAAATCAATCGTTAAAACCTATATTGATAAGGATATTATCAATCAGCTAAAGGTTGAAAATGTCACTGGCTTTAATAGTCTGATCAAAATTTTAGCTGGTCAAATCGGTCAGTTAGTAAATAGTCATGAACTGTCAAATACGGCAAATTTATCAATCAATACATTAAAAAAATATCTGGAGATTTTGGTTGGTACCTATATTATTGATCTAGTGACTCCATATTTCAAAAATATTCGGTCAGAGATTTCCAAGATGCCAAAGGTTTACGTTTTGGACATTGGCATACGCAATTATCTTTTGCGATCTTTTGACGTGCAGTTAGAAGGACAGGGAGGAATAATCGAAAATTTTGTGTACAATACTTTACTTAGCCAATATGCCAAAGACTGTATCCATTTTTACCGCACTGCCAGTGGGGCGGAAATTGATTTTGTGATTGAAGATCAAAATAATCGGCTGACGATTTGTGAAGTGAAATATAGGAATAAAGTTAAGGTATCGGTGATCATGAAGAATTTTAAGGAGCGATATAGTAATGTGGGAAAGCAATTAATGATCACTAAAAATATGATAAAAAAAGAAGGCGAAGTATATTTTATTCCGGCCATCCTTTTACCATTTGTGGATTTCAAATAGATTATCGCCAATTTTTCCTCAAGCACTAGGCAACAATTAATTGCTGCATACTGGTAGGGAGAGGAGAGTGTTGCAAGAACCAGAATTATCTCAGGTTCTCCTCATTATTGTTTTTGAAAACTCTTTCTTGGTTTAGGCTGCTCCACGGGGCA
>CAYYTZ010000018.1:0-15011 GCA_964474735.1 uncultured Gammaproteobacteria bacterium
AAAACATAAAATGAATAAAATAACAAAAACATTTTCACTCACACTAGCCGCGATTTTGGTCGCGGGTGGTATTTTCAATCGGTGTTACAATCGCCCGGCTGCTTTCGGTTAAACGGTTAAACAAAGTAGATTTACCGGCATTGGTGCGACCGATTAAAACAACTACGGGATAATTATGGTGTACTATTTTGGCTTGTGTCATTGTTACCAAGGATGATAATAAAATCTGCAGTCGTATCGAGCACATTGCTATCCGGGTCTAAACTCAATAAAGTGTCGACCTCGTCGGCGGTGGCTAAGACCGCGCCTAAATTGGTTTGGAGTAACTCTACTGTAGCGGGTTTTGCTCCATCCGTTAAGTCGTAGATTTTTGTTGTCGTATAATCTGTGGTAAAGGCGTTACCAATTTCACTGACTGTAAAACCTTGTTCTTCTAGAGTGGTGCCAGTGCGAGCGGCTGAACCAACTAAGGTAGTGCCATTTAATACTTGAACAATGGCCGCGGTCGGGTTTACCGAGGCATCTACGGTCGTGACAGTTTCCGCTTCGGTCGGTTCTACTTTAAAAATCGACTTGGCTAGTTGGCGGATTTCAGAATAGTTATAGTCACCAGCGCGGGGAATAACCACGGATGCTCCGGTTGGTGCATAGGTTGTGGTCATAACTAAGCCTTCCGGTGAATCGTCAACAACTTTGTGAATGATATTGTTGTTAGAAATATTACCTGCCAGTTCTATAATGCGAGCAATTTCCCACAACTGTAGATTAGTTTCCAAGTGTTGATCAACATCTTGTAGGATATCAGTTAGGCGTTGTGGTCGCACAACTGTACCGGCCGAAAATAGTTTCTCTTTAAAAGCTTGGAGAACTTTTTGTTGGCGTTGCGCTCTGGCAAAATCACTACCCTCCTCACTATTTTTTGAGGTTGGGGCTAATTTACGTATGCGGGAATAAATGAGGGCTCGTTCGCCATCCATGTGTTCCGTACCAGCGGTAAAACTAACAGCACAGTATGAACCGTCATCTAAATGATATAAATTTCTTAAAGCACAGGGCGTAGTTAAATCTTTTGCGCCGTACAAACCCACAAAATCTCGTTCGACTGTAACATCTACGCCGTCCATGTCATCAATAATTTGGCGGAATCCGGAAAAATCCAGCACCACATAATATTGTAATTTTAATCCGGTAACGGTGGAAACTTTTTCCAAAGCCGATGGAATACCATATAGAGCATAAGCGGAATTAATTTTATGTCCTTCCCAATAATCCGGATCAGTTTCGTCATAAAATTTTACAATTAAGTCGCGCGGTAATGATAACAGTGCCACTTGATGAGTTGATGGTTTAATACTAGCCACCATAATTGTATCTGTTAATGTGCCGCCATCATGACCTTCGCCGCCAATACCTAAAAGGAGGATATTAACTCGATCTTTTTCTTCGCCCAGTACTGGTTCATTACGATTTTGTACTAAATCACCTAACTGTGAAATTAGTTGGCTGGCCGCAGTGTTCTTATCCTGGTACGTCAGATACGCCAAACTGCTTAGCACTACCAGTAATCCAATACCCACAAACCACATCCAAGGTCGTAACCGTTTGGGTGCAGCGGCCGTCGGGTTGGCTGAGTTGCCAGTTTCCGTGTAAATTGCCGCTACCGTTGGTTTAACTTCAAGCCTAATTTCCGCATTTGGAATATCAGTTGGTTCGATAGGAATAAGCGGGGAAGCTGGTTCGACGCTGGCTGGTTGCTGACGCTTTGGCATAAACGCCAGTATACAGGCTGAACTTGATTCTTTCAAGCAAATTTAGTATTCTATGAAGACCTATGGATAAGGATAAATTGGTTCTGCTGATTGAAGACGAACCAGCGCTTAGCAAGATTTTGCAAGAAGCATTACTGGACCGTGGCTATAGAGTTGATGTAGCCGTGCACGGAGAAGAAGGTTGGCAAAAAACCAAAGAATTAGAGCCAGATTTAGTTTTGCTTGATATTATTTTGCCGCGGCTTGATGGCTTTGTTTATTTAAAGCGGTTACGTAATACTAAACATCTAAAAAAAACACCGGTTATTATATTATCAAATCTTGGCCAAGATGCTGATGTAGCTGAAGGTAAAGAACTGGGCGCGCTTGATTATTTAGTGAAATCGAATCACACCATTGCTGCAATTATTAAACGAATAGACAAAGTTTTCGCATGAACATTCATCTCAAGCAAGCAGGGTCGTTTCTTTGGGAGATGATCAAGGTGGTAGGAATTGCTTTGGTTATTATTTTGCCGATTCGTTATTTTTTGGTACAGCCGTTTTATGTAAAAGGATCATCGATGGAGCCAAACTATCATGATTATGAATATTTGATTATTGATGAGCTAACTTACCGATTTAACGAACCACACCGTGGAGATGTAGTAGTGTTGCGTGATCCTTCCAGTAGCGGACAATATTTTATTAAGCGCATTATTGGTTTACCAGGTGAAATTATTACCATCTCGAATGGGAAAGTGGCAATTAATGGTGTTGATCTTGATGAATCTGCTTATCTCAGTAGCGTTGTTGAAACCTATACCAGCGATGATGCATCAATTCAATTAGCGGGGGATCAGTATTATGTTTTGGGCGATAATCGCCCAGTCAGTCATGATTCGCGGCGGTTTGGTGCTGTAGTCGAGGCCGAGTTTGTTGGGCGAGTTTGGATTCGCGCTTGGCCGTTTAGTCGGTTTAATATTTATTCTTATAACGAATCAACTCATTAATCTTTAAGTTCAAGTCCACATGTCACGTAAAAAAAATGTAAAAGTAGAAAAAAAACCAACCGTTGAGGCTCCAGTTAAAAAAAGTACCCGCCGGAAATACGAACCACCTCAGTTGTTAAAAGGTATGAAAGATATTCTGCCGGAAGAGCAATCGTATCGGCAAGTGATTTTGCGTAAATTAGAGGATCTAGCCGTGGCTTATGGTTATCAGCGCATTGATACGCCAATTTTAGAGCAAGCAAGCCTGTTTCAGCGTTCAATTGGAGAAAGTACCGATGTGGTCCAAAAAGAAATGTATGCCTTTGAAGATAAATCTGGAGACACCGTGGCTTTACGCCCAGAGTATACTGCTTCAATTGCCCGGGCTTATATTGAGCATGGCATGTTGAATCGTACTCAGCCGGTAAAACTATATACGTTAGGACCCCTGTTTCGGCACGATCGTCCGCAAGCTGGCCGATATCGTCAGTTTTATCAGCTAGATTTAGAAGTAATTGGAGAAGGGCAACCAATTATTGATGCGGAGTTGATTGCGATTGGTTATTTTCTGTTCCGTGACCTTAAGTTAGATGTGATCGCTCATATTAATAGTATTGGTGACGAGCAGTGTCGGCCACAATATATTCAGGTTTTGCAAGAGTATTTTAAGGCTCGCAAGAAGAATTTGTGTGAAAATTGCAAACTTCGTCTTGCCAAAAACACTCTGCGTTTATTGGATTGCAAGGAACCAGTTTGTCAGGAAATTGCGCAAGACGCGCCACAAATCGTGGATCATTTGTGCGACCCCTGTCGTGATCATTTTGTGAAGGTTTTAGAACATTTAGATGAAACAGAAATTCCCTATACACTAAATTCCAAAATTGTTCGTGGTTTAGATTACTACACGCGGACGGCTTGGGAATTTTTTCCAGTGGTACAAGGCGAAGAACAAACTCAAGCGCAGTCGGCCATTGCTGGCGGCGGACGCTATGATGCCTTGCTGCAGCAATTAGGTGCCACTCAACCGGTAGCGGCTTCAGGTTTTGCCGCTGGGATTGAACGTATTATCTTAGCCATGAAAGCCAAAAATATCGTTTTACCTAGCCTATATACACCGGATGTGTTCTTGGCTCAGTTGGGAGCAAGCGCGCAAAAACATTCAATTAGCTTAATGGAGCGGTTGCGCCAAGCGGGTTTTAAAGTTTGGGGAAATTTGGTCAAAGAAAGTTTATCGGCTCAACTAAAAGTCGCTAATAAACTAGGGGTGCGCTTTACTGTGATTTTTGGACAAAAAGAACTAATCGACGGAACAATTATTATTCGCGATATGGATAGTGGTTCACAAGAAATTGTTGATATTAAGAAGCTAGAAAAAGAACTTACCAAGCGTATTGAAAAAGCTCCCAGTGGTAAAGGGCCGCGTGAAGTTGGTGCCTATGATGCGTTGGCTGCAAACATCGAAGAAATACCGCAAGGCTATGGTAACAACAGTCAAAATCAATCTGGTGCTGTAACAACCACCGCTACTACTACAGCTACTACCACTACAACTGAACCGGAACAGCCAGAATTGCCAATTACCAAAACAGCCAAAGCATAAACATATATGGATTGTATTTTTTGTAAAATGGCCAACCATGAGCTAGCCGTTGATTTTCTCTATGAAACAGAACAGTGTTTTGTGATTCGTGATATTCAGCCAAAAGCCAAAGTTCATTTACTCGCCATTCCTAAGGTTCATCTGGTTAGTTTTAACGACATTACAGCAGATAACTCCAGTAGTTTAGCAGAAATTGGTTTAGCAATAAAAACTGTTGTGCGTAAGTTAGAAATTGCCGATTCCGGGTATCGGATCATTATAAATAATGGGGAGCATGGAGGGCAAGAGGTACAACATTTACACTTTCATATCTTGGGTGGGGAGCGCCTAGGCAAAATGGTGTAGTAAGAAAATTTGACAAGGGTGGAAAGTAAGTGGTATAGTCCATCGGTAATTATTATTAATTTAATTCACCGAAGGGGGTGAATAGTAACTTATGGCAGTAATCAATGTACGAAAGAATGAAGGCGAATCCAACGAAAGTTTGGTGCGACGGTTTGTTCGTAAAGTCCAGGCGAGCGGCAACTTGATAGTTGTAAAAAAGAATCAATATCGACAACGTCCACCCAGCAAGCGTTTAAAACGGCGCAGCGCGATATTACGCAGCGAATCTCGGGCCAAGCGTGAGTATTTACGCAAAATCGGTAAATTAGAAGAAACCGATCGTTCCAAGAAAAAAGGCCGTCGTTAATTATTGTTTGTATTATCATTTGTCCATGAGCGTTTTTGCCACAATCCAATCAGATCTGGTGGCTGCCATGAAAGCCAAAGATGAGTTAAAACTCTCGGCTGTTCGTGGTCTTAAAGCGGCATTGCAAAAGACAATTATAGATAGTAAAGGCTCAGCTGATGACGATGCCTTGGCTATTACCGTGCTCAAACAAGAAGCGAAAAAACGGGCAGATTCTATTACTACTTATACCCAGGGCGGACGGGCAGATTTGGCTAACAAAGAACAGGCGGAACTTGAGATTATCAAACAATATTTGCCGGCGCAGTTATCCGATACGGCGGTGCGGGAGCAACTAAAACCGTTAGTTGTTGGTGCCACCACTAAAGACTTTGGTCAGTTGATGAAACAGGCCATGCTGCAACTGCAGAATCAAGCTGACGGTAAACAAGTAGCAATAATTTTAAAAGAGTTGTTAACGGTATGAAAATACCATTTCGATCAGCTGTAAAAACTTTTATTGCCACAGGTTTGGGGTGGCTGTTCACCAGCCCAATTGTTCACGCTCAAGTTAATACCAACATTGGAGACAATATTATACTTGGCAATACTTCACCAGTTGAACTGGCAATCTTGATTCTTAATTGGGCGTTGGGAATTTTGGCATTATTAGCCGTCGGTATTATATTGTGGGGTGGTTTTATCTGGTTATTGTCGAACGGTGATGATGAAAAAATTGTTAAAGCCAAAGCTATATTACGGAATGGTTTAATTGGTTTAACAATAATTTTAGCGGCTTGGGGTATAGCCACCTACGTAATTAACTTATTGTTGGATGTTACAAATGCCGGAGATACCTATTATACGCCGCCAATCGATCCGGGCGAAGATGGTGATGGCTCACCGTTTTATATCGATCATAGTAATCCGGCCGATGGCGATACTGACGTTCCATTGTGCCATATTATTGCGGTGTCCTTTTCGTATCCGCTAAATGAATCTACTGTCACCAGTGATTCGTTTGTGGTGACAGTTCCCTATGATGCGGTCTCAAATCCAGATGGTGGAAAAGGTCATAATGAAGCTTGTACAGCCAATGCCGAATGTTTGTCTGGAGCGTGTAGTGACGCGGGCCGTTGTGACAGCGATCAACTGGCCGGTTCATTTGATTTTTCAGAAAGCGTGTTTGAAGATTCTGAAAGTGGTTATGTGGCAGTGTTTTATCCGGCAGCTGATTATGAAGTTGATACAACCTATGCTGTAGAAATAACCACGGAAGTGGAAGGAATTGATCCAGAAACTGGGGCAGTTTACAATCTGACCGCTGGCGATGCCAAACGTAACTTTGCCTTTACCACCGGCAGCACAACCGATATTACTCCACCAACCGTGGACGTGGTAAGTGTTGAGCCATATCCCTACGACAATGATACGGAAATTTGTTTAAATCCAACTCTCCAGGTTACTTTCTCGGAAAGTTTGGACCCAGCCTCACCTGATGATGAAAATTTTTGGCTGTATCAATCCCAAGATTTAAACGGTGACGGCGTTAATGATGACCCAGCTGACATGTTAGACATTAGTTATATTCGATTTAACAGTTTGGGTGGTGAGGCCGACGATACTGTTGCCACCCAACCGCAGAATCAATTAAGTGAGTTTACCGAATACGGCATCAATCTTTATAGTGGAGATGCTCTTACCGAAAATTTTGACGGGGCAATATATGATACCTGCGGTAATCCATTAAGTGGAGATTTTGATGTCACAGCAGAAGGTCACCCCACTGACGATTTTGTGGATAGTTCTTCAGCCGGGCTAAGCCAAGCCTTCTGTTCATGTACCGGTGGTGTTTATAGTTGCAATGTGGCGGTCGGTGGAGATAATTGTACGTTAGCTGATGCAACTACCTGCACGTTGGCGGCAGCTTGTTCTTCTGCCAGCGCTGACTATGTTGGTTACGAGTATCAATGGACTTGGGAAACTGGCGATGAGCCATACTGTATTCCGGAAATAGATAGTTTTACCCAGACTGATTACTACTATAGTGAAGACAATGACCCTACCGCTAGCACTGGCTATGAGGATAGCGGGTTAGTACGAGTAAGTGGTAATTATTTATATCCGCTTTATGATCTGTTATTTTTTAATAATATTTCAGCGTTGGACGAAATGTGTTTCGACGCCACTCACGATGCGCAGATGGCATGTTTTGTTGATAGTACCGGTACTTCATCAATTGTCGTACGCACTCCTGTCAGCAGTCAAACCGGCAGGCTCACAGCTTCTAATGCCGATGGTTCAGATACCTCAGCTGTGGCGGCCACAATCAATTCGCCATACATTCTGAATACCTCACCACTAACCGGACCAGTTGGTCAGTATGTTACTATTCGTGGTCATAATTTCTTAGACTATGATCCATCTAGTCCAACCAGCTCTCGTGGGCATGTTTATTTTGATGGGGTGGAAGCAGAGGTGATGTGTGATGATGGTTGGGACGATGATCAAATTATAGTGCGTGTACCGGATAGTTTTGTAGCAGCAGACATTCCAAACATTCAAGTTGTTGCAGTCGGCGATTATTATAGTAATAAGGAAGCTTTCACGGTTTCGGCTGGTGATCCGGGTCCGGGTTTATGTGAAATTGATCCAGCCTGCAGCGATACCGGTACAGATAATATTACCGCGATTGGTGAGAATTTTGGTGATAGCGGAACGGTGTATTTTCAACCCAATGGGGAAGCGGCCATTGAAGGCGATGTGAGTAGTTGGAACGTCTATAATACCACTTACGAAAGTTATACGGCTGTGACAAATCAAACACCAGTGACCGAACCTGACGACTACACATTTTATGCGTCAAATACAGCTTATTATAGCAATGGTTTAGATTTTAATATTACTTGTTCAATCCCGCCGGAAGTGTTTGAATATTTCCAATGTGATTTAGAGAATACTTATTATTTACCGAATCCACTTGGTTTTTGGGATAACGCTTGTGTTAACAGTGATATTTATTTTGCTTTTGATCAGCTGATGTTGGATAGTTCCGTCACAAGCAACGTTGTGATGTATAAATGCAATTCGGGTGATACTTACGATGATACTACTTGTACTACCCCAGTCACGGCAACATTCGATACTGACTATTTAAATAATGCTTATGTTGGCGGCGACGGTTCAATTACCATGGATGGTTCAGTAGATATTGATGGTGATAGTGATACTGATGTCTATGATGGCTATTCGGCTTACACTTTAAATCCCGCAACATCACTTGAAGCAAATTATTACTATAAGATAGTTGTGCCAATTACTGTAACGAACGCCAATAATACTCCACTGGCTGAGGAATATAGTTGGCACTTCCGGGTGCGTAATGATTCTAATAATTGTGTGGCTGATTATTTAGCGGTAACGCCATATTCCGAAACCGAAAATAATTACGATTCAACCAATGCTTGTCTAGATAATTATTCTATTGATGGCACCAGTTATAGTTTGCGAGCACGTCCGTTAACCAGTGATTGTTTAGTTTTAGACGATGCCGGAAATTATACCTGGAGCATTGATGTGCCAGATATTATTGGCTTTGGAGACAATACGGAAACCGGCGACGTGGCTACTAGCGCCATTGCTGATACATCAACCCGTGGTTATAACACGGTGTGTTTACAAGGTGAAGAGCAAGACAATACCGGCACGGCCACTGTTTTAGCAAATATACTTGATCCTAGTGATAGTTCTGTAGCGGCCACCGATGATGCGTTGGTCACAGTTGATTTTGGTTTTTGCACACAAGATAGTGATTGTTATACGCAAGATTGTCGCGACACGTATTGTGACCCAGCCACCTCACATTGTGCGCCGGACGTAATTAGTTTTTCCGACGATGCTACATCTGGTCAAGATGTTGGACCGGGTGGTTGTGTCACATTGAACGGTTGTTATTTTGGGACTGATCAGGGCGCGGCTAGTAGTTGTTCATGTACAGAGACTTTAGTTGAAACTCTATATGTAAATCCATTTGATCAGACGGAAGTTTGTGATGATGGCAATACAACTGCCGAAACAAATAATGATTATACTGTTTGGGACGTCGACGTTGGACATTGCGTTTATACCGATCCAGACAACAGTACAGTAACGTGTAATATTGATGTTGGTGATGCCTCATGTACGTTTAGCGCGAATGAAACTTGCAGCGTGGCCGAAGGGGGTAGTACCTGCTTACTTGATGATCGAGTGAATATTTGCAGTTTAGGAGCCAGAAACTGTAGTCTAGCCGATACCTGCTCCAGCGACGATGCCGTAGCAGATTATTCTTTGGGATACTATGCTGGCTGCACCTGTTCCGCCTCAACTACAGATACTTTATATGTTGACCCGGCTAATACCGGGACAACATGTGCTACCACAACCGCTAATAGTTATACAACATACGATTCCACCCTGGGTTACTGTGTTTATACAGACCCAAGTGATAGTGCAATAACTTGCAACATTACTGTCGGTCAACGCTCATGTACATATACTGCGTCAGAAAGCTGTACCGTAGCTGACGGTGCATCAAGTTGTACCATTAGCGGTGATAGTGCTTGTTCGCCAACTTCATCAACTTATACAGCCGGCGATAGCGGCTCTGTCACTTTCAACAGTACTAGTGCAGCATATCCAAATTCGGATTTGTGTGGGGATATTTGGGATAACGACCAAGTGATTGCGCAAGTGCCGGATGATGGTTCACTGCCAGCCGGTGCTTATTCAATATCTTTAAATAGTTATTACAATTTAAGCGACACTTATGGAACGGCGGCTGGAGATAGTAGTGATTGTACAGTCGGAACCGGTGATAGTCCTTGTTTATGTAAAGTAGAACCAGACAGTGGACCAGAAGGAGAATTGGTTGATTTATTTGGTGAGCATTTTAACTTATTAACCGATGATGGTGGGGAAGTAGTTACTTTCAAGAGTTCAACCAGTCGGATAGATGCCGATGCCGGAACTGAGATTGGTACTTGTTCTGATACTGGATACTCTACCGAAGCTACCTGTACAGCGGCTAGTGAAACTTGGACCAGCGTAATAACTTCTACCTGGGTTGATGACGGTTCTTGTTCTGATTCCACTTATATCACCGAAGCTACTTGTACGGCGGCCAGTGAAACCTGGACTACTGATATTACTACCGTAACAGATGCTCCGGTTCCGGAAGGAGCTATTTCTAGTGCCAATGGTGTGCGATTGGACAGTGATAATTATCGCAGCAATTCACTAGAATTTACCGTATTGTGTTCTTCAAATTTAGATTGTTCTACTGGTTGCTGTTTTGAAGGTCAATGTTCGGCCGCCGAAACCTGCAATGCCTGTGCTGACGATACCGATTGTACATATGGATCTTGTCTATCGGCCTGCATTTCTGGCACCTGCGCTCCTTATGTCGTTGATGTTAGTCCAAAAGTTGGTGCGGTGGGTCAGCCAGTAACCATTCAGGGTTGTTATTTTGGAACATATTACGATCCAGCCGTTTATACAACTGGCAGCGCCGTGACAGTAGATGGCATAACAGCCGATCTGGCTTGTAACGAAACAGACTCTTGGAATAATTTACAAATTATTGCCACAATTCCAGATGGTATTTTTACCTCTGATACTGATACCACCGGCGAAGTGCAAGTTCAACAAGTAACAACAGTAAATGATGCGCAGGTAGCTCAACTAAGTAACACATTTGTCTTTACGGAAGATAACAGCTGTTCAGCAGTCAATTTACCGGTGTTATGTAATGCTACGCCGGCTTATAGTCCGTACCAAACTCTGCAAGCGACCAATGCAGCCGATATATATCCTGACATTGATTTGGAAGGTGAGAATTTTTATGCGGCAGCCGGTGGGTATTGTACTTGTCAATTGGAAACTTTAGGTAGTTGCACAATTCCAAAAGATTCGGCTTCCTGCACTACTACAGTAAATACAACTTATTATGTGAATCCGGAGTACACTTCAGAAACTTGTTCGGATGGCAGTAGCTCCACCGCTTCAACCAATAATGCGTATACGGTTTATAATGGCGATCCCGACGGTGATCCTACTACCAATGATGGCACTTGTGTTTATACGGATCTTACCGATAGCAGCGTAACCTGTAATATTGCGGTTGGTCATTCCACCTGTACGTATACCGAAAGCGAAACTTGTCAGGCTGACGAAGCAGATATTTTTACAACCTGTACTTCGGCCATCAGTTCATTTGTGTCGCTAGATGGGGCCGTTGAATATAATAGTAGAATTTCAGCCAATCTAGATTGGGCCCAATATAATACCGCTCAATATGTAACCGACGTGCCAGATGATTCAGAAACTGGTGATGTCTATGCTACTGCCACCACCGGTGACGGTGTGGCTTGCGTTAGTAACGGTTTAGAATTTCCAGTCACCTGTAATTCATGTAACGATTGTATAGCTGACGGATCAGACGCTCAATTGTTAAATTGTAATTTAGATTATGATCCAGCTTTTGGGGCTTGTACTTCAGAGACTACCGGTTATTGTCGAGCCGACACCAGTTCTTGCTGTGGAACGAGCTGCGTTTATGATTATACAGATACCACCGATTTAGGTACCTGTGCGCCTATTCCATCGTTAGTGTTAGACGATACCGATGGCGATGACATGAGTGATGCCTTGGAGAATCAGGAGGGTTATGATAGTAATGATACGGATTCCGATGATGATGGTATTATCGATAGTGATGAAAATGGCACAACCACCGGAAACACCGATCAGATTCCAGTAGCATCAGATACCACACCAGAACCGGGTGCAACCAGCGTGTGTCCTAATGTCAAGTTCCAATTAGAGTTTGATATTCCAATCATCACGGCCGAAGCTTTTTCATATAATGATAACGATTCAAGCGCTGATGATCCGGAAGCTGATTTAACCGCTGATGATATTGCGCTGGATGATATTGAGTTTAATGATCGTGTTTTCTTACATAGAGCATCTGTGGCAGACACAGCAACTTCTACTTTACTTTCAGACGTAACGGTCAGTGCGGATCAAAAGAAATTAACCTTAGAACTAGATAGTATTTTGGCTTTTTCTACGCAATATGAAATTATTATTCGAACCAATGATTCCGTACAAACTGGTACTAATCACCAGGGCGGAATAGTTAGTGCGGAATATGGCACGGCCTTAGGTTGTTCATCAGATCAAGCAGCATTAGGTTTATGTAATTCAACCAATCATTTAATGCGGATAGGATTCACCACTATTAGTGCAATAGCCTATCAGCGAAGTTGCGGCCCAGCCTATACCATATTAGATGCTAATAGTGAAGATTTTGTTGACGCCAGCTACACATTTACTGAAGTGGAACAAGATGAAGATTTTACGGCTACAGTATATTCGGCTGGAGTTGATATATTACTTGATAATGGCACTGCTGATGCGGATGGTGACGGGGTTGATGACGGTACCGACGACCAAGCTATTCAAAGAATTGATGATGGTATTGAAGCTGGTTTTTGGTGGGCGTATGATTGGGACCCAGTTTATGCCAGCTTAGAAGACTTGGAGAGTAGTAGTTGTCCGATTGCCGGAATTATTACCGCAGATGATGTGGGCAGTTGCGCTTGTACAGTGGAAGAAAGTTGTACTATCACGGAAGGTGATGATACTTGTCTTACCAGTAGCGGAGTAACTTGCGAAACTGATTCACCTAGCTTAATTTGCGACAGTTTGGATTCTGGCTATGCTACCGGCGTTGGTTGCGCTTGTACAGTGACGGATTCTTGCGATATTACAGCGGCCGAAGCCACTTGTGCTGTTACTATTAATGAAAAGACGGTGACTTGTACAACCGATTCTCCTAGCGGGGTCTGTGATGAAAACGATAGTAATTGGACCAGTGGTTCTTTTACCGAAGATAACGAAAAACAAACTGTTACGGCCGATAGCCCAGAACCGGGGTCCGAGACGACCGATGATATTGCCGTAACCGTCACCGGTGATGGTTCGGTGGAAGATGGTTGGGGTAATGCCGTGGCTACCTCAGACGATTTGACGGACAGTGTGTTAGTTGATGTGCAATACTGTGCTGATCCAAGTTATTTAGTCACTTATTCTAATTCTGATTATAATTTTTATTGGTCATATTGCCGTGGTGCCGATCCGCAATCGACCGATTTCTTACCAGAATTGGAGCGGGCTTTTTACCGGTCAGATACCACTGCGCCGAGTATTGATACAGCCTATGGTGACGATATGGATTTTATATACGAAGTGGCCTTTAAGGATGCCAATGCATTAACTAACGATCCAACCACTAATAATAACACTATTGCTTTCCGAATTTATCCAAATAATCTAGATGGTGATACTACAACGAATGAAGATAGTGTTAGTCCGGATTTGTGGTATTTATTGAATACGAACGAAGCCGAGAGTGGATACAGTGCAACCACGGTTGATGGTTATCAAGCGGTGTCCGTTGGCAATACTACTTATGTTGCCATAATGGATTATGTGGATGCCTCGGCGGCCTACAACCCTTATGTTTTCGTTATTGCTTATAGTACAGATGCCGATCCGGCTACCCAAGATACGGTTGACGCTATACTTGAGGGGTTGCGCTTTAACCGTAATACATCATTATCAAATGATTGTGCTATTGAAAAAGAAAAAGTTGTTCGCGACACCAAACGGGTTAATGACCTAGGCACAGTGGCGTATCTATTAAGCAGCTATTATTACAACGATTCCGATGGAAACGGTGTAAATGATTTTCCAGATGTCGCGACCGGTTCATATATTGCGGGATTATCAACATCGATTTGGCCGTCCTGGGATGCAACTTTGGGCAATTTATTGGGTCAAAGCTTACCAACCGATTCTGATAACACTTTTTACGAGGCAACAACATCATGTCCATACGATCCGCCAGATGTTTCCGCCGGCGAGACAATAGGCACTTATTATGATGAATCCGGTACGTGCTGGGACCCGGTCTTAAAAGATTTTTATGGTCCGGCTGGTTCATATACCTATTTATATCAATACTTGGATTCAGACAAATTTAACCTATATGCAAATTTAGAAAGGAAAACCGGCACAGCTGATAATGTGTATGATCCGTGTAGCACAGACGTTGATGGTGTAACTGCAGTCGACCCCTCAATTTCTAGCTATTCAGACGACAATTGTAAGACCTACGATTACTACGTTGACGAAGCCAAAACGACTGATAAGGCAACCTATGCCGACCTCTTCTAATCTTAACCAAAATTCGGGTGGTGAGATTGAAGATATTTTCGCTGGTGCCGATACGGGTCAACCCCCAGTAGCGTTACCAACCGAGGTTTCAGCGGCTGTTGTGAATGAGCCAGTTTTGGATGATCCGGCCAGTCAAACCAAGTCAACATATACACCACCGGTTGATACTGGTAGGCGCAAGCGTTTGTTCCTGCTAATTGCCATTGTGATTGGTAGTTTGCTACTATTAGGTGGTATTGCTTGGGCGGTAATGTATTGGGTTAAATCCTCAAATAATAGTGGGGATAACACAAACGCATCGCCACTGAATATTAATTCTGCAGTTAACGAAAATCAGTCGCCAATTAATATCGTTGTCAACACAAATACAACAACGAACAGCAATACTAATCCAGCCGATACGTTTATTGATTCTGACCATGATGGTTTATCCGATCAAGAGGAGCTGATCGCGAATACAAATCCAAAAAAGAAAGACACTGATGATGATGGGCTATCGGACAGAGAAGAGGTGCGGGTTTACTTAACCGATCCGCGCAATCCAGATACTGATGACGACGGTTATGCCGATGGTACTGAAGTGGCTAATTTCTACCATCCAAACGATCCTGATCCAAAAAAACGATTATTCGATTTACCAAATTAAATATGGATTTTCCAAATCAATCCCCCCAGCCAATTCAACCAGCCGCGCCAGTAACGCCGGCAGCGGCCCCAAAT
>CAYYTZ010000019.1:0-14979 GCA_964474735.1 uncultured Gammaproteobacteria bacterium
CGCTCCGGTTCGCTCTCGTAGTGTTTGTTCGAGATATACCTTTCCGCTTATAATACACTCTAATGAAAAAACCAAAGATATCATTTGAACAATATTACCGTGGATTATTTGATAGTGATGCTGCCTTCGCTGTTTTTTTGCAGAATTTATCGGCCGAGCACAAACCAATTCTGCGTTTTCCAGCTCGTCACGAAAAAAAACTGCGCAAACTCTGGGTTGAACACGGTTGGTCGTGGCAGACCTTAGATTTTTATCCCCAAGCCTTGCTTTGGCCAAAAAACGTACCAATGGGCACTCGGCTACCTGGTAATGACGACTTTCTATTTTTCGCTATGAATCCATCGTCACTTTATCCGGTGCTGGCGCTTGATCCGCAACCGAACGAAAAAATCCTAGATGCCTGTGCGGCACCAGGTGGTAAAGCAGTATTTATTGCTGAACTGATGGACTACGCCGGAGAATTAATCGCTAACGATACTTCAGACGCTCGCAGTCAGCGTTTACGCCAGGTCCTGGCCGATTATGCCTGCACCAACACCATTACTTGGAAAACCAAAGCCGAAACTATTTTTAAAAAATACCCAAAATATTTTAACCGTATTTTGTTAGATGCTCCTTGCAGTTCAGAGCGCCATGTTTATTTAAGTGAAACATTTAAAGCGCAGTGGACGCCCGCCCGCATTAAACATTTAAAACAACAGCAAATTGCTTTAATAAATGGATTATGGTTAGCGCTTAAACCTGGTGGACGGTTAGTTTACTCTACCTGCGCCGTCAATTACGAGGAAAATGAAAAAGTTATAGCAGATTTTCTCAAGCGACATCCGGAAGCCCAACTTGAACGTCAACAACGCATTTGGCCAGATGTCAACCAGTTTGACCCAATGTTTATTGCCACGCTAACGTCCCCACTATAACCAACGTTTTCGCCTCAAAAAAGCAATCATCAGCGCGGTAATCGTACCCATAATGGCTAAACTAAACAGCGGCCCCGCCGGAGACTCCAGCCAAGGCAAATGCTTAAAATTCATTCCAAAGATACCGGAGACTAAGGTCAGCGGCATAAATATTGTTGTGATGATAGTCAGTACTTTAATCACCCGATTCAATTGATTACTAACCGAAGAAACATATATATCAATCATGCCGGATAAAATGTCACGCTGAGTTTCCATCGAATCAATTACCTGAATAGTATGATCATAGACATCGCGCAAATACACTATGGTATCGCGTTTGATGACTGGGCTAAAACCACGCTCTAAATTTCCAATTAATTCACGTAGCGGCCAAACCGATTTACGCACATAAGCTAATTCTCGTTTTAAAGCGTGAATCCGACGAACGGTATCTGGCTGCGGCGCGTCAATCATGTCAATTTCCAGCGGTTCAATTTTATCATCGATTGATTCAACGATCTCGTAATATCCATCAACAATCAAATTAATCAATTCGTAAAACAACTGATCAGCCGAACGCTGACGTACCATGCCTTCATTGGTTGCCAAAGCCCGCCGAATACTATCAAAAATATCACCTTTTTTTCCTTGTTGAAAAGATAATAATAAGTTATCGGCGATAATAAATGAAATTTGCTCCGCGCTAAACATTCGTTTATCTTTGGTGGGATGTAACATTTTTACAACGACGAAAATATATTTATCAAAATATTCAACCCGGGGACGCAGACTTTTTGTAGTGATATCTTGCACAATAATCGAGTGCACTTTAAATTCGTCAAACAACGTCTGCAACGTCTCGGCTTTAAATTTTTCATCGATATCCACCCAAGTAACATGGTCCGGAGTAATTAAGGGCAGTGCTGCGTCGACAGTTAGTGGTTGCGTTACCTTGCAGGTTTGTGAGTTATAAATATATTTGTGAATTGGCATAGGTATAGTATAAGAGGCTCGCGGTTTTTTGTATATGGTAAGTAATATAGCATTAAAAATAATTTGACTTTTTGAAATATTTTTGTTATAATTTGCCACAAATGAAACAAATGTCAGTGCAAAAAAATGAACTTTTGGTAGACTTACAGCAAAGATTTAATCAAGCGCTGACCGATTTACGCGCAGAAAAAAAAGCTGTAATGGAACGTTATGATGCAAAAAAAATTCAAATCACCAAACAATCAATAAGCACCTCTTCCGTAGATAAAAAAATTTCAAAAAACTAACATCATGACACCAGCTCACTCAGCAGAGAAACCAAAGCTTCCGATCGAGCCGGATACCCCAAATGCTGCAGAGCTTGCAGGCGATGGTGTTGAAGTGCAATCAGATATTGAGGGCCGCAGCGCACAATTAGCTGAAGAAGTTGATGATTTAGTGGCACTGGTAGAAGCCGATCAAGCGGCTGGAATTGATGCCGACGCCGCAGAAACTATCACGGCGCTACAAACTATCAAAGCGCGAGCGCTTAATCTCCGGCAAAGTTTTTTGGCGGAACTTACAACGCTCTTGCGCAAACCAGCTGAAGCCTGGAAACGCTATCAAGCCCGCCGCCTAGATACCGCTTTGGCAAAACCAGACAATCCAAAAATAATTCAACGCTTAGAAACTGATTTGAAAAATCCGACTGTTCCATTAACAGTAACTGTCGCGTTATTTCAACGCGCTACAAAAGAATCTTCCGGCCACTGGGCTGCGATTCAAAGACTAATCGATGAAAGAGTAGAAAAAGAATTGCCGGCGGCTCTGGCTGGCACTGACACAACCACTGCTCTGCAACTGTATGATGCGGTTTCTCCAAATAACCGCTATCGTCAATCACGAACTTTTATTAGTAAATGGCTTGAGCCTCGACTGGCTCGTATTCCAGCAGCCGCCAGCATTTTTTTGGCTTCCACCTTGTTACAGAAAACCGAAGCCATTGCTGCGTTGGATGCTTCAATGCAGCAATTGACTACAGATCGCCCAAACTTAGCCAGTGAATATCGCGATCAAAAACGTTATACTGTAGTGCCGGCAATTTTTTCGGAAACGGAACAATTTTTTTTAGAACAACCACGCGCTGCGGTAACTGCTCTGGCCAGTTATCCAGACGCTACTCAAGCCACTCTCGCCGAAATGTGGAAAAAATCTTACCAGGGTGATTGGGCCAAAGCCTTGCTTGACCCCCAAGCTGAAATTTTGGTTGATCTATTTTTAGAATTTCCAAGTGTAACAACTTATCGCGAACAACCACAGCGCGATTTAGTATTGGCGATTGATGCCACCTATTCGCCCACCGAACGGGCGGCCGCTTGGGAAAAAGCCGGCTCACCCACTAATTGTTCTTGGGAAGCCATTCATACTTATCTTTTAATCGGCCACTTACCGCAATCAACCCCGGAACAAATTCGATCTTTAAAAAGAGTACAAGTGGAAAAAATTACCGCCATTGCCTTCGCTTACGGTCCGGAAAAAGTGGCTGAACTTTGGACAGCCGACACCGTACTTGATTTTACTGAATTTGAAGATCGCCGAGGTTATTATAGCGATCAATACAATTATAGCTCAATCGATATTATTGCCTTTGCGCGTGACCTAGATCCAATTCTTAAAGCTCATTTACCAACTAATGATGGTGGCGGTTATGGTTTTGCCAGTCCTAGTCGCCCTGGTCATTTTGTCGAAAATCACACTGGTTTTCAAGGAAGCTGGCGTACAATTAATGCGTTTTCAGAATTTATCAAAGCTGTCCCCGAAACTCAACGTTTAGCGGTATTTGCTGTACTGCAGCCACAAGAATATATATCGTCTGATCGAGAGAGTCGTTATCTGACAGCCGAACAAGCCACAAACTTTCTAGAATTTACTAGGCAAACCAATACAGCTAGAATTATGCAACTGCGCGAGCTAATTTATTTGCGAGACCATTTTTCCGAAGCTAATTGGCCACGTTTAACTGCTGGCATTGCAGTCAGTCAGGAGCTTGGTTTAGATGTACTTGCCCAACCGGTAACAAGTATCTCTGAAGACGACTTAGCAGCGTTGGAACAAGTTGGTTTACCAGAACATGCTGCCATGAATCAATTTATCTGTCTGTGTCAAAAGCGTTCTCCAGTGTATGTTAGTCAAGGAAATAGTCGCAGTGAATTTAAATCGTGCCCCAGAAATTCTGGCGCGTTGCTAAATCTTTATAATTTGGCTGACGCCTGTGCCCATAGTTTTAGTGCGGACGCAGCCGAGATGGCCGATTATAAATACCTTGATGCTGATCAACGTCGCCTGATTGAATTGATTACAGCTGGTCGCTTAATCACTACCTTAGCTACCGCCTATGATTTACCGGTGCTGGAAGGCCAAATGGTTCACCTGGGTTATTATTTAGAGAAACCTAATCAAGCCAGCTCAGACGAACGCTTTCGACAATTAACCACTGAACAAAAACAGCGTTGGTTATTTTTAGAAAAAAATATGCTTTGGTCGGGCGGGCGTGACGAAACCAATACACCGGCTTTATTTGAATTAACGGTTTCGGAACGCGGTAAAACAATTGCGCAATTTTTGCAAACCAGCGGTTTAACTGGTTATGTACCGGAAACCGTTTATGTTATGGCCAGTCGGCCGGATTGTGTAGCACGTTTTCATTATTTAAATACTAGACAAATGACGCTGGAAGGCCAGAAAACTGCCGTTGAATTTGTTATTAGGTTGCACGATGCTGGCTTGCCAGATTACCCGGCTGAGACAAAATTAGATCAGAGCGGCGGTAACTATGGCGACAAATACGATATAGAAAAAATGCTTACTTGGGAACCAACTCATTTAGCTCAAGTAGCCGCCTATGCCCATGACCACTATCCGGCTTTAGGTTTCACAGATCTATTTAGATTAAAACCAACCGAACCACTTGATGTTCTACAAAGACGCATTGATAAAGCGGCCTTATTAGAAGAAGTCTATTTTTCTTCATTCGCTGCTGTCCCTGAAACTAGTGAAATAACTACCTTAGCTGCTCGGGTACATGCAGCTGAAGTTAGTCTAAGCAACCCTTGTGACCACGGCATGCGTAAACGTATTGCAGAATTATCTAACGAGGCTTGGCTGCGCCTTTCATCAGATAAAAACATTTTGCGAAATTATCTCGAAGGTAAAGTGCATTACGTTGCACCAGATTTATTAGCGGCACCAGATGCTGTTTTACTACAACCGTGGGTTTGGCAACAAAGTTTACCCGATACGCTTTGGCAAGAAACAGCACTGCTTCAAAAAATTCCTCCGATGTTGACAGCATTAGAAACCGGTGGAAAAAATGTGGCAGAACGCGGCAGTAGTTTTCCGTATGAAACATTGGTGCGCAGTTACGAAACCACTCCTTGGTTATTTACGCCGCCCAGCTTGGCAGTTATACATATTGGAACCATTGATTTACTGCCCAAGTTTTCGGTTTTGTCGCCAAGTGATTGGCAAGCCGCCATGCCGCAAGTTGATCACTACTATTTCAATCGGAAAAACGAAATTCCTGACTTTATTGAACAGTTAATTGAACAATGGCGTACTGGCACACCAATTTTACCCGAAACAACTGTAACTGAATTAGCTAACTATGTTCAACCAATCCCCTGGCGGGAGTTAAAACATATACGCGCCCAATTGGCCAAGGCGGAAACACCTACTGTGGCACAACTTGTCAAAACCTTAGATGCCAATGATCGCCTGAATAGTTGGGAAAATGCGCGTAAACATACTCTTGAACAGCGACTCAGTGCCACCATGCCAACCTTTGCTAGATATCGTCTTCCAATTACACAACTAGAAGAATTGTCTCAGCTCACACTAACCACTCAACAACGCCTCGAACAATTAGATCCATATAGACACCATTATGGCTTTGGCGAGGGTCGTTTAGCCACGTATATTGCCGTTGCGCAACATGCCAACTATCCGCAAATATTGGAATTATTGCAAATGGACGATTACAAAAAAAATGCAATTTTTGACCCACACAGAGCAGATGCCAGTATGCAATTTTGTGCGGCGCTTACCCCGGCGCTGGTGGAACAAATCCGTCAGTGGCCAGATAAAATTTCTTTACAGCTGTTTGACATGCCACATTTTTTTGCCAGTCCCAGAGCCGCAGAAATAATGACTTTTGCAACAGAACTTCATACCATATTTGGGAATGAACTATATCTATCAATTTACAATTTACTAATGATGGATACCGAGCGTGATCTGGCAAATATCCGCCAGTTACGCGACACTTGTTATAGTGAATTAACACCGGATCATTTGCGAAAATTGGTGCCAGCGGCCGAAGGAGATATGCGCGTTACCATTGAGCGTTTACTCGCCTTATTTGATGGCAGTTATAAAATTGATTATGCCGTCGCGGCCGATCAATTAGCCGAATTAGATCCTAATCTGCGTCAGGCCGTGCTACGCGAAAAAGGCCCGGGAAATTTTGGTTGGAAAATTATGAATTATCGTGAGCAAATTAGACCACTCTATGCTACCTCGGCCGAATATGATGCGTTTGTTTGCAATTTATACGGCAGAGATAATGATCGTTTAGAATCGTGCGATGCAGAAATATTCAATATTTTGCTCAATCAACCGGGTCTGGCACCAGAAGAACAAACAAAACGTGTCTTAGAGTTAATCCCGCTCTATACCGGACCAGCCACAGAATTAGCTGCCCAGTTATTAAATCCTCCAACGTTAGCTTGTACAGTCGCAGAAAAAAAGTGGGAATTAACACCAATTGAAGTAAAAGCTTCTCCCCTGTTTTGGGAAACCTATTGCGCCACGCTACCAATTCAATATTGGGGACACTATGGTGAAATGCCCGCAACTTGTATTCCAAATGAAGCCACCAGTGCGCACAGCATTGATGAATACGTTCGTTTAGGTGGAAATCTAAATCATTTATCGGCTGCCACGCCAGAAACAGCCAATAAACGCACTGCCTTTGAACAACGTTTTGCCGCTCTAGCCGAACTGGCGCCCAGTCAACCAGCTCATGTGACAAGGTTATTTGAAAAATTAGCCGACCTACGTGCTTTGCCTTATCACTACCTAGATACGCTTTATGCTATTGCTGTTACTGATGGTGTCGATACAAATGTTCAGCAACAAGCTTGCCACGGTATGGTCGAATTAGTTATTAACCACATACCAGATTTGGCTGAAATGGATTTTGCTAAAAATCGCACAACTGATGCAGCAAAACAAGTTCGAGCAGATCTCCAGACTAAAACTTTAGATTTAGCTCAGAAAAAAACCCCCCAACCAGCTCTGGTTGAGGCAATGCAACAACGGGCGCGCGTCTTTCAAGATTATTTTACCGCCACTCCAATCTACGAAAAAGTTGTTGTGGATAAATACGTGCAGTATCACACTACCGAAGGCAAGACCACAGCCGATGCGTACATAGCAGAATTACGTCAACGCGCTAAAGGAATTATTGGTTCGGATATTCCCGCTGAGTTACGCCAACATCAAGAATACCTTTTTTATGTTAAGACGGTTTTCCCGGACGGCAATTATTCAAGTTACGAAAAAAACTTAGCTTGCGGTGATCAGTTAGAACACCTGGCCGAATATCAGTTCGACCGCGCTGGCTATCCTACAACTATGACTGGTTTGCTGGGCTATCGCCTACAGGCCGATCAACAAGACGATACAACTTTATATAAACAACTAGAAGGTCGTTTAGGTGCAATTCGTGAATTCGTCGCCCGGCGCGGACCGGATAGCGCCGCCTTACAAAAAATCTTCGATACGAAAGTCGACCAGTTATTTCAAACTCACGCCACCGCCCAATTTCAAAAACTAGAAGGTTTAGGTGTGAAGGAAAAAATGTTGGCGCTCTTTATCAGTGAAATTGTCCGCAAACAAGGTAATAAAAATTATACGCCAAATCGAGCGGTGTTAGATTTAATCGTGGAGTATAAATATGCTTACCACGAAAATTTAGAAGCCTATATCGAGCATAGCGAACACGATGTGCGGCAATATCAAGATGAAGTCAGTCAACGCTATGTGATGTGGCAAGAATTATCCACTATTTATGGCGAAAATATCAAACATGTTTTGCGTCATAATATTTTTGAAGATTTAGCCGGCCGCAGTGAACAATATCAAGCCATGGTAACCACCTTTGGTGAATTAGTTGGCGCTCAGCGCGAAGAGCGCAAGTTAACACCAAAACAACTTGGTCGTGTCAAAAACACTTTTGAAAATCCGCACATCCCGGCAGAAAAACGCTACGATATATTATTAAGTCAAGCTCTGAACATTTTTGGAACAAATATTCCATTTGCTAACGAAGAGGAACAACAGGCTTTCAATACCGAAGTTGCCAGTGTGCTGGAAAATATTAGGCCGCATTTATCAGCCGAAGTATTCTTGGCTACCGTACCACGTTTATTTGGCATCCGTGATCGCTATCGTTATCGCATTAATGCTCAGCTCGAAGAACTCTTTACTTATGATTCAAATGCCATCACGCGCGAAATTTCTAAATTTGAAGAAATCATCGAAGTGGAAAGTAAAGAAACCAGTATGGGTGGTCCAAAAGATAGAGTAGTCAAAAAATCAGCTAAAAAACGTAACATCCGTGGCTATTTCACAAAAACGCAAGAAACCGCCAATGCGCGCATGGGGGCTTATGTCTGCATTGCCGGAGACGCAAACATGTGGAAAAATCAAAATTACTTTGAATTTGTCGATAAAGATGAAGACACCGGTAAGTGCGTTGGTGTGGCTATGTTACTGCGTATTGTTGCCACCGATGGTAAGCGTTATCTTTGGATGGGACCCAATCCGTTTGAAAGTTTCTTAACTCAAGTGAGCGCCGATCAAGCCTTAGATCATATGTATAAGTCAGTTACAGATTTTGCCGCCGCCAATGGTTTTGATGGTGTGGTGGTGCCGTCAGAAGATGGACAAATTCTTGGTTCCTGCACAAATCGTGGGGGAACTTTTCCGGATTTAATCAAAGCCAAACGCTTGCGTGACCGAGGGGGTAATTTACGCATTGTCGACTTTGGCGGAACTCATACCTTAGGCGGTGGCTATAGCTACAGTAAAGGGGCGGTTATTTGGGCGGGCCCGGCAAAAAAAGCAGCTTGACGTTTTTCCCCTGATCGGTTAGAGTATAGCCGGTCATTGACCACTTTTTTTATTCACATATTTCAAGTCGCTAGTTTATGCCAAATATTCGTAATGTTGCTATCATCGCTCACGTTGACCACGGTAAAACCACTCTGGTGGATGCACTGTTGCGCCAATCTAAAACCCAGCTCGGTAAAGAGTTCACCGGTGCGGATTTAATCATGGATAGTAACGATTTAGAGCGCGAACGCGGTATCACAATTTTTGCTAAAAACGCCTCCGTTCTGTGGAATGGCACAAAAATCAACATTATTGATACTCCGGGCCACGCCGATTTTGGTGGCGAAGTGGAACGGGTGCTTAAAATGGCTGACGGTTGTTTGCTGTTAGTGGATGCCAAAGAAGGCCCCATGCCCCAAACCCGTTTTGTGTTACGCAAAGCCTTAGAAATGAAACTGCGCGTAATTGTGGTCGTCAATAAAATTGATAAAACCGATGCACGCATTAACGAAGTCATTAACCGCACTTTCGATTTGTTTGTTGAACTGGGTGCCGATGATGCTACCACCGATTTTCCAATTATTTACGCCTGTGCCAAACAAGGCAAAGCTGGGCTGGAACCAAAGCTCGAGAACATGACAGATATTGCCCCAATTTTTGACGCCATCATGGAGCATATTGCTGCGCCAACCGGCGATGCCGCTAAACCACTACAATTGCTTATCACCACAATTTTTGGTGACAATTTTAAAGGTCGCATTGCTACCGGTCGAATTCATAACGGCCAAATTAAAACTGGCCAAAATATCATGCACATTAATCGGGCCGGTCAAATGAAACCATATAAACTGACCACTATAATGACCTATGCCGGTTTAAATCGCATCGAAATTGACAGTGCTTCGGCCGGAGATATTGTTGCCATTGCCGGCGTGCCAGATATTAATATCGGTGAAACTATCGCCGATGCCGATGATCCTCAGGCTCTACCATTACTAAACATCGAAGAGCCAACCGTAAAAATGACTTTCAGCGTCAACGATTCCCCTTTTGCCGGTAAAGAAGGTGAATTTACCACTTCTCGACAAATCCGCGAACGCTTGTACCGCGAACTAGAAACTGACATGGCTTTGCGCGTAACAGACGCTGGAACCGATTGGATAGTGTCTGGTCGTGGTGAATTACATTTAGCCATTTTAATTGAACGGATGCGCCGGGAAGGTTATGAATTACAGGTATCACGCCCCCAAGTAATTATGAAAGAGATTGATGGCAAAAAAATGGTACCGTACGATCAAATGTTTATTGAAGTACCCGAAGCTTACGCTGGAGCCGTTATTCAAAAACTAGGTAGTCGTCATGGTGAAATGCAAAACATGACCATGGAAAATGGTATTAACTTTATTGAATTTATTATTCCGACCCGTGGTTTGTTTGGTTATCGTACAGAATTCTTAACCGACACCCGCGGCTTGGGTATTATGAATACCTTGTTCTATAAATACATGCCAGACCCCGGAGAATGGAAAGAACGTGACCAAGGTTCATTAGTAGCGCACGAAACCGGCCAAAGCAATATGTATGGTTTACGCAACGTGCAAGATCGCGGCGAAATGTTTCTTGGTCCTGGTATTGATGTCTATAAAGGCCAAGTGGTTGGTCAACATGCCCGCCAAGGTGATTTAGCCGTGAATATTTGTAAAGCCAAACAGCTTTCGAATATGCGTTCTAAAGGTGATGGTAGTGATGTTCATTTCAAAACTCCGCGCACGATGGATTTAGATGCTTCCTTAGAATATATTGGTGATGATGAGTTGGTAGAAGTTACTCCAAAAAATATTCGCATTCGTAAAGTTACGCTCGATAAAAGCGCTCAACGCCGCAAAGAACTCGGGATTTGCTAGTCAACAAAACGGCTTGCAACAATGCAAGCTTATCGCTACTGTTTCGGCTCGCCTGCTGCGAGTTTATTTTCCAACGGAGTCCATCATAACCACTCGCCACTTCTTCACACTCACCCCCCCCACCCTGTTCATGTCCGCCTGCACCGACAACATCCGCTCGAAGCCAGGTCCACCACGCGACACCAATAATGGCGCGCTCTTCCTTCCCCTTTTTTGTCAAAGATATTATTTATTGTCAATAAATAAATTAGTGCTTGATAAGATAATTTCGCGTAGATCTTCTTTTTTTTCGGTAAGCTGTGCACGATAAGCATTGGCAGCGTCTCCAGAGAGCATTTCACCTTTACTATTATAGACAAAGTATCCTTCGCTATCAGCGGTTAATTGATCTAATTGGAGAGACCAATTACCAAGCTGTTTATAATCGTTAATAACTGTTTCCAGATCGGCGGCATTTTTAATGATTGGTTCAGCCAATTCTATACCAACTTCATTTAAGCGCATAGCAGAAAAAGTATACCCGATTTGTTTTACTTGCCAGCCAGCTTGAATACGGTTAAAAGATAAACAAGCTATTCCATTCTCGTTATAAGCCGTAATAATTCCATTTTCGTCGCTAAATTCATAGCCAAGGTAACCTTTATCTAGTAATTCATCTAGCTTAGAGTCTCTTGATGGTTGGTTGCTTTCTATGCTAGTTTTATTTTTTTTAACAGTACGGGTTAGAGGTTTGGGTAGCGACTCAGCTAGTGCTGGTTGGTGGCTATCAAGTGCGGAGTCAGTATCGTTCGTGGTAGAATCGGACGAGCACATTCTTTCAGCTCCAGCAACAACCATACCGCCTACAGCTACGCCGAAAGCAGCTCGTCTTAATAATCTATTTTCAACGGATCTTCGCTTCATTTGGTTTGATATCAATTAATGATAAACGCGTTAAGATTTTTACTGTCGCCCGCTGTTCGTTTGTTTGTAAATGTTTAATTCTAGCATCCACGGCCTGTACCCATTATTTTACATTGATCCAGTCCCAATGGCAATGTTACCGTTACCATTTGGGTGAGATATTTAAATTTTGAACCGCAGTCTGTAAAATTTTTTAGTTTGTCTTCTTAAGATTAATCCATTTAACCATAATGAAGGCATCAGCCATGATCAAGTTTTTAATATTTTACTTTCTGATAGCACTGTTCGCAGTAAACTTGCTCGGCGCAGTCTGGGGCATACGTAGTTTCGAATTTCTTTGAACACGGCGCTGCATGACTATGATCAGCTTCCACACACATACATTGCCTCTGCCACAAATGCCGGGGATTTTTCCAGGATAATAACTGCAATAGACGACAATTTGGGCAAAGCGTTGGTTCAGCTAACCCAAGCTGCTGATACCGCTTCAATTCTTGGGGAATGCAGCGATACGGTTTAGCGCACTGAGTACATTTTTTTGCTTCCGCTGTGGCTTGTTTTGATACGGCAATTTCAGCAACGTCTTTCCAGCGATACCCTTGCGCAACGGCTTGTTCGGCGGTTAAAGGAAAAAAATCTTGCGCAACGGATTCATTATAAGCATAAGGAGAATGTTCTATGGGGAAAAATTCCCCGTATTCACCTGTTTGTTTCAGGTGAGCAATAATTTTAGCCCGTAGCGCGGCATAATTTTCCGGTGAATACGGTTTATTCAAAATATGGTTGGCGGACCGACTATGAAAACCATCGCAACCAAAACTGTCGGTTAAGTGAAAACAGGAATAAAGGTAATCCGAATTATTTGCTTCAATCGCGCAATAAGAAAATTTTGTGTTGTAATCACTTTCTCCACCGGAACAGACCTCATAACATAATTCAATATTTTTATCATAAGCAAATAGATCCATTGAATCTTTCACATCTACACATTCCACTAAATACTTGGAATTTTGGATATCAAAACAATCATAACAATCGTACGCCCGATACGAATCATACAAATAATCACCGGCGGATTGTTCGCACTTCAGTTGATTCTGATAACGTTTCGGAATGGTTTGATTAAAGGCTAAAAACTCTGCCAAAACGACTGTTTCCAGTTTACGACGATACTGCGCTACGGTCGCGCGATAATCGGCTTCACTTAATGGTTGATTTCTAAAATAAAATTTCTTATTGGCCAAACCGCTACACATAAAACAATCCGTACAGCCCGTACAATCGGCCAAATATCCAGATTCAACACAATTCCGACAATTCATTAAATGATGGGATTGATAGCAATTCCGACAATTTGTGCTAGTAGCTACCAATTCACAGTGATCCAAAGCATTGGCGTTGATACAATCTTTGCAATATTGACTCTTTCTAATATAGTAACAATCTTCCAAATTATAACCACCCGGACTCATGTAGGTGTTTTTACTGTAAGCCAGCAAACTGTTATAGTCCGAATTTTCATTGGTCAATTGTATAACAGCGCTTTTTGGTACACGTAACTGCAGCTCATGGAATTGTTCAAAAAATGGCCGCGAGAAATCAAAATCTTGGGCATATATAGTGGGGTCCCATTTATCTGACCACCAACAGTCAGAACAATAAACCGGAAAGGGAGCGTTCGCGCTAAAAGTGGCAATAATCTGCCGCTGACATAAATTGCAGGTGCGCGCATATAAGACGCGTTCATTTCGCCAAGCGGCCCGCCGCTGTAAACGACAATTTGGACAACATGTTGGAGGCGGTACCTGGATTTTTTCATAAAACTGAACATCTTCATCGGTAACTGTAAACTGCTGCGCACAATTCTTGCAGGTTTTTACTAACATAGCGTAACCTTACCCAACTAAATACAATTGTGCAAGTAAAATAACACGCCGATTAAACCGCGCCCAATCAAAACTAACCTGCGCTTACGCCGATTAGTTATTGAATGATTAATGAAAAAGTTCTATGATGGTGCATTATGGAACTTGACTAACACTTTACTTCTCCCTTAAATTTCGACCAGCCGATTGAATTACTAATGGCTTGGCCGGGATGGACCTGGCGCCGCGGTGATAGTGACATTTTTGGGCGCCACCTTAAGGGCTATGACACCGCCGGTAATTTAATAGAATTGTCAGAACGCGATGGCTATTATTTAGAAATAGTTACTAAAGCAGACAACCTGGCGAACAAATTACAACAAGATATATTGCAACTGCTAAAAGGAATGGCCGTAGCAATTCCACGCTAATAAAAATGTTGTTTTGACAGAGTGCTTAATTCTTGTTATTGTTCACCACGCCTTTCGAGGCACAATTATAGGGGCGTAGTTCAATTGGTAGAGCACTCGTCTCCAAAACGAGGTGTTGCAGGTTCGAGTCCTGTCGCCCCTGCCATCTAGTACAAACGGAAAATTCGTGGCCTCCGGCGCTGCAGCCACACTCCCAGGCATTTTGCCATTTTAATTCCACCTCGCGCTCGCGCAAAAGGAGGTTCGAGCCAATCTTTTTAATGAAATTTCGAAGTTCCTCGAAATTTCCAGTCAAAGTATTATTTTTGGCTAAGTTTGCGTCAGAAATAAATTGTAAAGAAAGTTCGAGCCAGCGATTACCTTTCTGCTTCACCTGCTGTAATTGTTGCTCACTTTGAATCTTGGTATTCAGCAATTGTTCTTTCTTAACAACATAGGCTTCTTTATCAATCGTTCCGTCTAAGTGAGCATCCAGCAAGCGGTCTAGTTTCGCTTTGGCATCTGCTACTTTGCTTTCTAAGCGGCTTACAACATTAATAGCCGCTGTACTGTCATTAGTGGCTTGTGCTTTTAAATATGCGCTCATATTAGCGGCGAGTGCGTCATCTATGGATATTCGCTGCACAAACGTGGATAGCTGATTCGCCAGTTTTTCTTCACGCGCATACGGTTGTGTACACGCACCTAACTTTTTAGTGCAGCGATAATACACATGCCCTTTCTGGCGTTCAGAAGTAATACTGGCACTGCACTCGCCGCAATTCAGTAAGCCGCGGAAAGCAAAGAAATGATTTTTTTTAACTGGTTTGGCTTTTTGTTGCATAACCGC
>CAYYTZ010000020.1:0-1376 GCA_964474735.1 uncultured Gammaproteobacteria bacterium
TGGGGAAAAATTCTCCGTATTCCTGGGTAGCGTTCATGTGTTGTTTAATTTTTTCCACCAGCCGCGTATATTCACCGGCCGTATATTGTTTATTCAAAATACAATATTCATTTTTTTTCAGCCCAACGCAGCCAAAACAATTTTGCGCCGAAAATGAATGGTCGCAATATTCTAAATTAGTACAACCGGACCAACATAAATTACAAAATTTTAAATTCGTCACATTGTAGCCGGAGGCTTGCACTTCATAGAGTTGTTCGGCTTGTTGCCCCCAATAATTATAATCCATGCAATCTTTGGCAAACTCCAAATGTGCGCCATATCTAACATTTTCCGAATCATCTATTAAATAACAATCGGTACATTGATTACAATTATTAATCTGATGACCAGTACTCGCTTCATTATTAACACCCTGATAATAACGGATGAACATTTTTTTGGTCAGCTCACAATATTGATAGCGGAAATTCTGCCATTGCTGCGGTGAGGCAACACGCAATTCTTGCACAAACTTTTCAAATTCTTCTTTCGTGACTGGCTTATTAAATACACAATACTCAGCGTTCACTAAGTTAGTGCAAAACGCCACATTTCGACAACCGGCACAACTTTTAATAAAATAGCAATCAGTGCAATTACGACTATCTTGCGCATACCAACAATGATAACAATCTTTTACATCGATACATTGATAACATAGTTCACAGCGTAAAATACTGTAGTTATCAACACAATTTTTTGATGAATTTATCCAGGAACCATAATAGCAATCCTCGCATTTATTCGATGAAAAGACTAAATAGCAATTTTTATTATGGCTGGCGGCGTTACAATATTCGCTATTTTCCATCGGTTGTTGCTGAATCAAGGCCAGACGTGGCACGACTGCTTGCAGTTCAGCAAATTGTGCAAAAAACGGTCGAGTAAAATCAAAATCCCGACCATACTTTAAAGGTGACCAGGCATCACTCCACCAGGCCGCAATATCGTAAATTGGGTATGGGCGAGTTATATTATAAACTGATAAAATATTTTTTCCGGTTAAGGCACAGGTCCGTTGGTAAAAATATCGTTCAATGCGAAATGATAAACGTCGTTGCAATCGACAAGTTGGACAAAACGTTGGTTCTGGTACTGTCATTTTTACGTAAAAAGCTTGGTCCGCCGCGTCGATATTGAACGTTTTGCTGCACTGCTTACACTGCGGCTTGGTCATATAATTTCTTTAGTGTAACAGTTATCACAATATATTATTTCTTTTCGTTCGGGCGCGTAGGTAGTTTCAAATTCGGCGGGACATAATCCCTGATGTCCGTGATCAATTTGGGTACACATACATTGGCGGTGCCATAAACTTTGGGGGTTATGCCATT
>CAYYTZ010000020.1:1386-14947 GCA_964474735.1 uncultured Gammaproteobacteria bacterium
GACGTTGCGTATAGCGACAGTTGTAGCATAAAACTGGATTAGGAATCTGCATAACTTTATGGAAAGTCAATTCTTGATCAACTAACTTGAACGGACGCTGACAACTAGTGCAAATCGTCGACTGTACGGTAGGAGTAGGTAATGATTGCTGCCAACGCCAGCCACGTTGTTCGATAGCCGTTTGGTTTAGTGGATACCAATGTTGGGCGTTAGTTTCATTGTATCCAAATAAACTTGTCTCGATTGGAAAAAATTGTCCCCATTCCCCAGTTCGCATCATATGCTGTTTAATTTTTTGAGAGAGCTCATTATATTCAATTTCAGAATATTGTGTATTAAAAATTACATACTCGCTTTTTTTGAGGCCGCAACTAGCAAACATATTTTTGCTGTTCATAACTGAATGTGAGTAATACACATCGTTGCCACCATAACAGGCAAAGGTACACATACTATGGTTGGGCATTGGAAATGTTTCAACATTTTGGTAGCCATTTTCACCCATCCCGCCATATTCACAATCCATGCTATCTTTCATTCCAATCATATTGCGCACATAACGACACTGATCGGATTTAACTAGGTCAAAACACTCCCAAGCTTGATTAACGTCTTCTAAATAATCCCCGGCAGATTGTTCAACCCGGCCAAGTTTATTTCGATAAAGATGAATTGATTGAATCATTAACTGCTGAAAAACAGTTAGGGCGCGTTCTCGTCCAGCCGATGTAGCTAGGTGCCAATCTGCCAAAATTCGTTCATACTCTTCGCGGCTATATGGTTTATTTAATATGTAATATTGTTTATTGCGTAGGTTTGATGACAAAAAACAATTTTGAATATTTCGACAATCATAACAATAAAGACTTTCTGTAGCAGAAAAACATTTAATCAAATATTGACAATTAAACAAGCGACTACCAAAAAAACATTGATATGACTTTTCACAATCATTAAGTTTGAAACTATCATAACAATCCCGACTGTGTTCAAGCCAGTTGGAGTAAAAACTATTTTCATTGTAATCCGAAGTAAATATGAGATAGCAATTTTTGTTATGAGAAACACAATTAGTATAGGCACTATTTTCGCTATTCATATCAAGTAGATTGATCTGTGGCACTACAGATATAAACTCTTTCCACTGCTCAAAAAAAGTTTTGCTAAAATCAAAAGTCCGACCATACTGCAATGGATTCCAGCGATCGCTCCACCAACAATCACGACAATAGACTGTCAGTTTACTAGCTGGATGATATTGAGAAATTATTGATTGCTTACAAAAATCACATTGATCCGAATATAACGTAGTCTCATTACGATGAGCCAAACGGCGCTGGCTACGACAGCTTGGGCATAAGTCAGGTGTTAGAATATCAAAACGCTGATACCAACTAGCGTCCTCTTCGTATACCTTAAATGTGCGATTACATTGTTTACACTGCTTCATCATAAAATTTCTTTAGTGTAACAGTTATCACAATAAATTAATTCCTTTCGTTCGGGCGCGTAAGTGGTGGTAAACTCAGTTACGCAACGACCAACATGACCATGATCCACTTGCGTACACATACATTGTCTGGTCCACAAACTACGCGGCGTACGTTGGGCCATGCGCTGTAAATGCCGGCAATTTGGACACAAAGTTGGAACGCCCAACTGTTCAGCATTATAAAAAGTTTGTTCTAACACCACTAATTTATAAGCTTTTTTGCATTGCGCACAGCTGAACACATTTACCTGTGCCGTTCCATTTGTATTTACTGCCGGTAATTCACGCCAGCGCCAACCACGCTGCACCACTTGCTCTTGGGTTAAAGGAAAATATTCTTGAGCTACCGTTTCATTGTAAGCAAAGGGTGAAAATTGCGCCGGAAAAAATTCACCCCACTCGCCGGTTTCTTGCATGTGTGTCTTCAAACGCTGTGTCAGTTTTTCGTATTCCGCCGTTGAATAAGCTTTATTCAAAATACAATTTTCCGCTTTACGCAAACCAACGCAACCAAGTAGATTTTTTGAATGCTCACAGGCTTCCGAATACAGCATGTCACGACAACCATACGATGTGGCAGAATACAAACAATGGTAATTTCGATAATTTCCCCAATACTCGTAACACAGCTCGTTCTCCTCGGTATAATTTATATCCTGACAATCTTTTAAATCTATCACTTGGGCGGCGTAGGCGGTATTTTCCACACGCGTCACATCAAAACACTGCCAAGCATTATGTGATTCATTAATTTGATTACCGCTAACTTGATCGTTCGATGTGCCAGTCATATAACGATGTGGCGTTTTATATAAAACTTTTTCGAACTGTTGCTTCAGATCTGCCAAGACGGCCGGATTTTTCAAATCTAATTGCGCCCGAAACCGTAAATATTCCGCTTCGGTTAATTGTTTATTATAAACTTGAAACGAGGCATTGCGCAGTCCAACACAACCAATACAATCATGGCTGGTTTTTACATCAAAACACATCAACAAATCCCTTGAATCAAAACAATCCTGACACCAAAAACAATGATACAAACGTTCACAAGTTGTACACTCATAGCACAGTTCGCAATCACGAATCAGCAAAGAATCAACGCATTGCTTCGAATAATAGGGCGAACCATATAAACAATCTTCAACCACAATTGAACCGAAGCATAAATATGAATTTTTCGCGTCACCAATATAGTTGCAGTAATTGGAATTTTCTGATCGCACGATATATAAATTTATTTGTGGTACAGCGCGCTCCAACTCCGACCATTGCTCAAAAAAAGGTTTTGACCAATCAAGGTCGCGGCCATATTTTGTGGCGGTAAAATTATCCGCTCGATAACAAGCTTGGCAATATACTATATAACCGGCATCCGGATGATAGCGACTCAACATGGCTTGTCCACAGGCGGCACAGGTACTGGAATAAATATTCCGTTCATTCCGCCAAGCCAAGCGCCGTTGGGCTCGACAATCTGGACAATGCGTTGGCGCCGGCACCAGTAAACGCTGATAGAATTCAAAATCCGCCGCTTCAATCCGAAACGTTTTACTGCATTGCTGACATTGTTTTGATGTTGTAGTGATAGACATGGCGCTGAATTATGACCTTACTACCTAGTCTCACAGCACTAAACGCTCAGGCGTAATCTATGAGCGACTTAGTTATACGTTTAGCGAGTAGATGACGCCTGAGCGTTCATCCAACGTTATACATTTTATTCCACAAAGTATAGAAAATCCTAGAATGATGATTGGCTAGCTCCTTATTATGAATTGTGATGCCAAACAATTCTTTACCGGGAAAAATATAGGCGACGGTTTCGGCATAAACCATTTGTTCACAAGCTGCCCCCAGTTTCATTTGCACCGATTCAGGAAAAATCGTTTGCATAGTTTGACGCGGTAAGGAAAACAAACCAGATTTTTCCAAAATCACTTTGTGATGAATGCCTTTTTCGGTACAACGTAACGCTAACTCTTCTAAATATTCTACATACTGTTCACCGAACACTGGCGCAAAATCTACGGCGGAGATGGTAAGAATATCATCTCCTTTTTTTGTATTCGTTAAAGCTTCATCCCAGATTTTTGTCACCGCTTCCTTTTGCCGAAAATAGTGAATCTCTAAATCTTCCGGCACGCTGGCATATAATACGTTCAACTCACCAATTAAATTTGGCAAATTGGTGGCCAGCTTATCTAAAGACTTTCTATAATCCTCAAACAACGTTAGCAGTTTAGCCGGTTTAGCAACTTTGCATTTTTGTCCATAGCTACGCACATCCATATCTGCCATGCCTTTTTGGCTGAGGCTTTTAAAGATATTGTAGCCACTCATGCGTGAGAAACCGGCCCGTTCCGCAATTTGCGGAATAGTGGCCAATCCCAATTCTAAACCAGCAATATAAAATTTAATTTCGTTGTCAGTGAGACCAAGTTGTAAAAGATCTTTCTTTAATTTAGTGGTAAGCATACCTTATTCTGATTACTAAGTGTGGTCAAACGTGTTTAGATTTTGGTTTATATAAAAGACAAATAATAGCTAACTTTAGCTTAGCACAAAAAAAATAAATGTCAATTCTGTTTGTACGACAAAAACCCTTCTCTAATACATCAACTTATGATAACAGTCTAAACAATAAACCGTTTCAACTCGTTCGGCTTGATACGTTGTACGAAAACGATTTGCGCACACCGCCCCGTTGTGCCCATGATCCCCTGCTTGGCATTCACATTGACGCTCCCATAATTTTCTGGGATTACGCAAAGCCATCCGTCGTCGATGCCTGGCTTCTGGATGTTCGGTTGGTTCTGGTAAATGCATTTCAGCATAAAAAGCTTTTTCTGGTGCAGTTAATTTAAATGGTTTATTTACAGCATCATCCGCTGCATCATTCCAGCGCAAACCTAATTTAAGAGCAACCGCTTTATCTAACGGAAAATATTCTTGCGCTACCGTATCATTATAAGCAAACAAACTGCAGGGCATTGGTGGTAATTCGCCAAATTCCTTGTCGGCGGTCATTTTCTCGATTAAGCGCGGCAATAACGCTTGATACTCTACTTCCGAATAAACTTTATTCAAAATGGTAAAATGCTGCCCGCGTAAACAGGAAGACAACATAATATTATCCGAATTATGTATTTGGTCGCCATACATCACATCGTGACACTGAAAAATGAACGTCGAAAATTTCACGTTATAAGTTTGCAACATACTCAAACAATCATAAGTCAACTCCGGTTGATAATAAAAAAACGAACAATCGTAACTGTCTTTAGGAGTCAACGCATCAGTACAATAGCGACAATCCTGCCCATCAGAAATATCGAAAGAATCATCCACGCGTTTACAGTTGGTTAAAACATCACCCGTACAATCACTACTATTGATCAAACTGGCATACGGCACCACCCGACCGTCATTTAATTTTCGCCATTGCTCGTAAGTTTGTTGTAATGCCGCACGATCTTTTGTATATTCCGCCACCCGCGCTTTATATTCCTCCGGCGTTACCTTTTGATTAGCAATATAATATTCCTTATTGTGTAAATTCGAACTTAGAAATACATTACTACAACTTTTTAAGCCGGTCGAAAATCCACACTCGCGCGAATTCTGACAATCTTGTAAATAAATAGAGCGATAGCAATTGCGCACATTAATACATTCGTAACACAACTCCGAATTATAAATAAAACTATTATCAAAACAATCTTTGCAGGATTGCACTAGCTTCCCATAAGAACAATTTTCGTTTTGCTCAGCGGCAAACAATAAATAACAACTTCTGTTACCATCCGACATGTTAGTGTAGTCAGAATTTTCGCTATTCATGTTCACCAAAGCTAAACGCGGTACCCGCCGGCGCACTTCATTATATTGCTCAAGTAACGACCGGTGCCAATCAATCTCTTGACCAAAAGCGGTAGCGTCCCAATCGTCATTCCACCAACAAGTTTGACAATATACGGTAAAATTATCTTCCGGCCGATAAAGCGTTAAAATATTTTTCTGACACTTGGCACACTGACCGGCAAATAAACTACGCTCGTTCCGATAGGCCAAACGAGTTTGCAAACGACACCGCGGACAACGTTTTGGATACGGTACTTGCAGCCGCTGATAATAAACAATGTCTTTAACAAAAATTGTAAACTGCGCCGAACACTGCGCACATGATCTTTGAATTGGCGAAAGTGGCATTACCATAATACTCCTCTATTATACAATGGTGGCTTCATAACAACGATCGCAATATACCATGGTTGGATTATCCGTTGAATAAGCCGACGCAAAAGTGGTAGAACACTTGCCATAATGTCCATGGTCCGGCTGAACACACATACAATTGCGTTGCCATAAAGCCCGGGGATTGCGCCGAGCTAACCGGGCACGATGGCGACATTCAAAACAACTGCGCGAAGCGGGAATATTACGCTCACGATAAAATTTTAATTCCGCACCCGTAATTTTATAACTTTTTTTGCACCGCGCGCAGGTTAAAAAGGTTTGGAGAATATCGTCTTTGGTTTTGGTAATATCGTCGGTAAATCGATAAGTACTGTAACGGATTTCTTTAGCAACTGGCTCGTACCATTGCCAACCCCGGCTTTTCACTTCGGCTTTGGTTAAAGGAAACATATCTTGCGCCGTCGTTTCGTTATAGGCAAATGGGGCACAAGTTACCGGAAAATTTTCACCATACTCCCCGGCCTCGGTCATGTGGTCAACTAGTTTTTTGCGTAACGCCATGTATTCGGCTTCATCATATTGCTTATTGAGGATACAAAACGATTGATGCTGTAACCCAACACAGCCAAAACTATTATTCACTTGTTTGGCACTATCCATATAATCACAATCACGGCCGCCATAATGCGCTACGGCAAACTTTACATTATAGGTACTGATTGATCCGGTTAATTCGTAACCCAATTCAGCATTATCAACATTCATATAGCCATCGTAGATATCTTTAACTTGATGACCATGCGTAACGAATTTACAATTTTGTATACCATTACTCTCAAAGCAATAATGACTGCTAACACAGCGTTCCAAATAATCACCAGAGCAATTTTCGTTATTCTGCCCATGATAATATTTAAAAATATGTTTTTTCTTTAAGGTCTTAAAGTCCTCGCGCAATCGTTCTATGGTATTATGACTACCGCGCTTTAATTCTACGTATTTGGTTTGATATTGTTCTTTGGTTAATTGTTGATTGGCCCAAACATATTGTCGATTGCGTAATCCATACGACATAAAACAATCGCTACTCCCCTTGCAATCAATTAGAAACATGGAAGAATGACAGTTGCTGCAATCTTCGGAATATTTAACGTCATAACAGTTACTGCACCCAGTACATTCATAACATAATTCACACTTAGTGCTGTTCATTAGATCAAGCGACTGCACTGAATTAAATGTACCATATGAATACATACAATGCTCATCGTGGTCGCTGGCAAAAATCATATAACAATCTTTGCATTGTTGCGTACCATTGGTGTATTCGCAATTCTCATTATTGACCATTAATGCATACAGCCGTGGCACTTTGAGTTGCAGCTCTTTGAACTGTTCAAAAAATGGCCGAGAAAAATCTATGTCTTGTCCGAAAGACAGCGGATTCCACTTATCTGAATACCAACAATCATAACAATAAACCGTATAGGGACTCTTCGGATTGTATAGTGAAATGATATTTTTTTTACACATATCACACTGCCGGGCATATAAACTACGTTCGTTGCGCCAAACGATGCGGCGTTGAAAACGACAATCTGGACATAGCTTCGGTTCTGGCACGTTTAATCTTTGATAAAATTCCAAGTCAACATCCTCTAATTTATAACTATGGCTACACTGTCCACATTGTTTTGTCTTCATAAATTCATTGTATCAGCAATTCATTTACCTAACGACTTAACAGTGGTAGTTTAATGCCATTACGACACGTAGTCAAAATAGATTATATTTTTGTTCTATCATGCTTATTATTAATCTAATCTTAGCGCTGCAATTTTTTGCAGATGTAAAGATAATTTATACGACAAAAATCACATATACTCTTTTATTGCAAAAGCACCCATATATTTTCCATCATTTTTTTCTTATGATATACTGTTATATATGATTACAACTTTAATATTATTATGTGTATTAACTGTTCCTCGGCCGGTTACTGCCGCTGCGAACACTGTTAGTACATTAAGTCGGGTAACTAATGTTAGAGTTAGTGATGTTACCGTCAATGAGGCAACCATTCGCTGGGATCGTCATAATAAAGCACTTAAATACGAAGTTAAAATTTATAATAACGACGAATTGGTTGAAACTAGCAAAACCACCAGGCGCCGTCTGAACGTTACAGATCTTGCTTCTGCAACAGATTACTCAGTAAAAGTACGAGCGTTGCGCGGTAAAAAAACTGGTAAATGGTCTAAAACCGTTAATTTTACTACCATTGCTGATGAGAGTTTATATGATCAGTACAGTGCGGTTTCCGGAAATTTCTCGGGTGACTGGCAAAATATCACTTTTGGAACTACTGGAGATGCGACGACAGTTGTTGAAGTTAGTCCTGACGGTAATGCTTCTTTTACAGTAGATTTAGGTGGATTTGTTTTTGGTTTACTTGATCCAGCGGCCAAAACTTATACCAGTACTTATGACGATACCGGTATTGTGTTTACAGCGACTGATGATGATTTATTTGGTGATTTATCTATTACTATTGTAGTTAATGATAACGATACCGCTCAAATTACCTTCAGTGGAGTAGATGTTCCAGTCGCTGGTATTAGTAGTATTAGTGCCGACGGTACCCTTTATCCAGATTCGTTAGATATGAATTATATTATAACTTTTTCTGATGAATCTACCGCTATTGGTATTTTCAGTCTAACAAAGACTGAATCGCTTTAAATATTTTCAGCGAGTTAATAAAACTCCGTCTGATAACAAGTTTCACAATAAACGATTGCTACACTAGCAAGGTCATAGTAGGTAGTAATTTCTTTTTTACATTTACTACACTGACGTTGCCATAAATGATATGGTCCACGTTCAATTAAACGACGCGTGCGACGACAATCTGAACATTGTTGAGGCTGGGCAATCTTAGCCTTTTTGTAAAAAGATAATTCTGACGGTACTAAACGAAAGGGTTTACTGCATTTTATACAATTTTGATATGTTTTACTGTCAGTGGCTATTAAACGTTCCGGCGCTTGATACCACGAATAACCAAGCCTGCCCGCCTCGGTTTCGGTTAATGGAAAATATTCTTGCGCAATGGTTTCGTTATACCCAAACGGCGAAACACCAGCTGACAGATAATCACCCCACTCCCCCGCCTGCTTCATATGTTCAATTATTTTAGCGCGTAATTTATGATATTCTGCTTCAGAGTACTCTTGATTTAAAATACTAAACTGCTGCTTTTGCATACCAACACAAGCCAATAAATCATGACTGTTGTGACATTCTAAACTATAGTACACATTGTACGAATGCCAGACCATAAATATTGCCATGCTATCACGTACACCGGTGGTCGAACAGGCATAGTAACTGCGCTCAATTCCATAGGGTGAACAAAATATCGCGTCATAACAATCTTTCGCTTTAGGTGAGTTCGAAACAAATTTACAATTCTCGCACTCTTTAATATCAAAACAATAATGGCAATTTACACTGTTTAGAATTAAATCGCCGCTACAATTTTCGCTGGAATAAATATGGGCAGAGCGATGTGGTTGATTACATCGCAAGTCATTAAATTTAGTTTGCAGCTTAGCCAGCTTTTCTGGTGTGAGGGGAAAATAGTCGGCGCGAATTTTTTTATATTCCGCTTCCGTCATCGGCTGATTAAAAACCTGAAAACGCTGTGCATGTAAACCGAAGCAACCGATACAATCCGTACACGACTGACAATCTTCAATCATTAACGAATCACGACAATCCCGACTATTCACAACATACTGACAATTATAGCAACGTTCCGAGGCAATGCTCTCGTAACACAGCTCGTTGGAAAAAACCGATAAAGCATCAACTGTATCAATCGAACTAAGGACAAATTTCCCATATAAACAATTTTCATCATTGGAAGCGCCAAACAACAGATAACAATTATTCAAGTTCAGGCCAAAATTATTGTATTCGCTGTTCACACAATTAGTTGTGTAAAGCGAAACATGCGGCACGGCCCGGTATAATTCAGTGAGCTGCTCGGCTACTGTCTTGGTAAAATCAAATGGCCGCCCATAATCTTTAGGGTCCCACTTATCGCCCCACCAACAATCCGGACAGTACACGGTAAAGCCTTTATCCCGTGCATAAATTGTTACGATTGGCCGCTGACACAACGCGCAGGTACTGTTATACAAAGACCGTTCATTTCTAAAAGCCATCCGGCGCCGGAGCCGACAATCGGGACACAATGCTGGTGCCGCTACGTCAAAAGATTTATAAAACTGCTGATCTTGATCAGTCACTTCGAACTCGATAGAACAATGCTGACAACGTTTATTCATAATTAAAACATTTCTTGATTATAACACTGTTCACAATAAACAATTTCTTGGCGCTCTGGACTATAGGTGGTTTCAAATTGTTGCGGACAGGGCTTGGCGTGTTTATGACTATCTAATAGACACATACATTGTCGTGGCCAAAGTTGGATACTGTTTTTTTGACCCAGTCTGGCTTGATGACGACAGTTAAAACAGTAGCGCGGTATCGGCAGACTCATTTTCCGATAAAAATCTAACTCAGCCGGAATCAGCTTATAAGCCTTACTGCATCGTAAACAAGTTAAGGTTTGTTGCAGAATATTATCCACAACATCCACAATTGAATCAGTTAATTTTGTCACTTGATCTGACTGCGCCCGAATCGCCGACTGAGTTGTCGGAAAGTAATCTTCCGCTACAGACTCGCTGTGAGTAAAGGGAGAATGCTCAACCGGCGGAAATTCACCATAGCGATAGATTGTGCCACTTCGAGCCACATATGGCCTTATGTTCATCTGCTCAATAATTCTCTTAACTAGAGTATGATATTCAGCAGCCTCATACTGTTTATTTAGAATACAATAATTTTGTTTGCGCAAACCAATGCTGCCAAAACACTTAGCACTATTAAAACACAATTCACAATATTCCAAATCTCGGACACTCCACCAAGTAATATTGCAAAACCGACAATTATAACTATCGACTAAACTTAAAGAATCATATCCCAGTTCAGTGGTAGCGGTATACGATACATCATAACTTTCTTTAACTTGACTGATGGAAAACTTAATAAATTTGCTTTGCTCCGTTTCATTAACATCGAAACAAGTTGTGCAATTTACCGAATTATAAATGTAATCACCGGTGCAATTTTCAGTTTGCAGTTGATGAGAAAACCGGTTTGGTACCGTTAAACGAAACTGTTGCCATTGTTTTTGTAAAGCCGACATACCAGAAAAAGTATTTAGCTGTATTATTTTAAGCTGTTCAGCAAATTCAGCTGCTGAATACTGCTTATTAAATATACAGTATTGTTTATTTCGTAAGCCTTTGCATGCCACACAATTTTGACAATTGCTACAATCCTCCAAATACCAACTCTCTGTACAATTTTGACAATTCACTGCCCCCACTACGCGGTGACAATGCTTGGAATCGGTGCAATCATACACTAACTCACTTTCATAAACATTTACCGTATCGTAACAATCATGGCATTTCCCCGACCCTACACCATAAGCACAATTTTCGTTTTCACCCAAAGCATTAGCAAACATTAAATAACAATTTTTATTATTACCAGAGTAATTGGTATATTCTGAATTTTCACTATTGGTATTGGTTAAGGCCACGCGCGGCACGGCATGGCGTAATTCGTTGTATTGGGTAAAAAAATCTTTCGACCAATCATAATCACGAGCATATTTTCGCGGCTCCCATTGATCTGACCACCAACAAGGCTGACAATAAACCAGGTAGGGACTATCCGGTCGATATATAGAGATAATGGTTTTATTACACAAATCACATGAACGCTGATACAAACTATGCTCATTGCGCCAAGCTAAGCGTCGCCGTAAACGACACGGCGGACAAAAAGTCGGCTTGGGCAATGCCAGACGTCGGTAAAAAATTTCATCGTTTGGAGTAATCTGGAATATTTTTTTACATTCTTGGCAATGCATAATATCAGTATACCTCTTTTTGAAAACACTCACTACAATATATTAATTCCGGACGGTCAGGCGCATAAGCAGTCTCAAACTGTTCAGTGCATATCTGCCCGCCATGATTATGATTCGCCTGTTGACACATACATTGTCGTGGCCAAAGCTTGTACGGCGAGCGATAGCGCATCCTATTTTGATGACGACAATCTGGACAATTAATAGGCAGGGTAATCCCCTGCTGTTTATAAAAATCTAATTCCTGTGCAATCAATTTATAGTTCTTTTGACACTGCAAACAGGTAAAAATATTCTTGGCTGGATCCGCTTGGCCAAACGTACCAGGTAGTTGATCTTGCCAACCCCAGCCACCAACTAAAGCCTGCTGTTTAGTAAGCGGAAAAAATTCGTGCGCCATTGTTTCGTTATAGGCAAAATCACTCAAGTCAGCTGGGAAAAAATTACCCCACTCTTTGGTTGCGCGCATATGTTTAATTAAGCGCTCTTGAATGGCAGAAAATTCCTCTGGAGCATACTGTCGATTAAGAATACAATATTGCTCATTTTTAAGTCCAACGCAACCAAAACAATATTGTGCGCCATTCAAACAACTGTCACAGTACAATGTATCGTGACCATACCACACTACATTGCCAAACCAAATTTTATAACACTGGCCACCGCAAGCATGATCTTCGTACATTAATTCGGCTTGATCTCCCCAAATCGTATAATCATAACTATCTTTAGTATGATGAACACCGTAACAGTATTTACAATGTTCCGAAGCGCGCACTTGGAATGATTGTTCGGTATGATACGTGTTCGTTAAAAAATCTCCACTGCTGGCTTCATTATTAATTCCATTGTAATAACGTCGCGGAATTTTTAAGGCAAACTGTTCAAACTCGGCCTGGGTTGGTTGCTGCGTTTTCCAAACACGATCAAACTCGGCCTGAGTTAAAGTCTTATTTTTATAGTGATATTGTACATTGCGCAAGCCAACACACATTAACGAATTCGATACGCCCACACAATCAACTAAATACGCACTATCTCGACAATGCGCACAATTACGCGCCGAGCGTAAACCATAACAATCTGAACTGTAAATTGTATCGTAACATAGCTCTACTCGATCGCAGTAATCACAATCAATCGAATCTTTATTACCATACAGTCCGGATCCATAGGCACACTGCTCATTACCCACCGCATCATAAATCATGTAACAACTTTTCAGTTTATTGACACGATTACAAAAATCGCTATTTTCGCTATCCGCATCATTTAGCAAGGCAATATGAGGTGTGCGCGCTTTAACCGCGGAAAATTGTGGGAAAAAAGGTTGTGTCCAATCAATCTCCTGCCCAAATGATAATGGATCCCACCGGTCGCTCCACCAACAAGTCCGACAATAAATTGGATATGGTTTATCGCTAGAATATTGCGCTAGAGTCGACTGATGACATAAGGCGCACTCACGCCGATATAAAAACCGCTCATTCCGAAATGACATCCGTAATTGAAAACGACATTGCGGGCATTTGGTTGGAACTGGAACTTGCAAACGTTGATAGTAAGATAAATCGCCATCAGAAACTATGAATGTCTGCTGACATTGTGGACACAAGCGCTTCTCCATTGGCTATACTAATCCGGTTAACGATACCTTCGTTGAATCTGGTGCTGCCGGCGCTCGCGGTGCAGTTGACTGTGGAGTGGTTGGTTGTGCTGCGGATGGTTGACGAGGTTTTTGGGCTGAAACTGGATGAGTGGTTGATTGCTGCGGCGAAACTGATTGTTGCGACACAGCCGATCGAGCAATCGGCGGCTGCACAGTGACCTGACGCGGGGTTGAATTC
>CAYYTZ010000021.1:0-14818 GCA_964474735.1 uncultured Gammaproteobacteria bacterium
CTCTAAATTCTTTTTCGTATTTCCCATTACCTTGCATAAAAATATGCTCACCCATATTATTATTGAGCATACCTTTGTGAGCAGTATCGTACAAACCGGGTAAAGAATTAACTAACAATTGTACCATGGGGGCTTCTGGTTTCCATTCATCATTGGCATTATATCCACCCATAGCTAAACGGTTACCATTGCGGGCAATGTTATTCATACCAACTTTTGATGCCTCAACATACAAACGTTGGTCACGATCGGCGTCTGTGCGCCATTCGTATTTACCATCGCGTTGAGTGATGGCTTCAGCAAACGCCCAATGATTGGTATGTTTAGCCGATTTTGACGCTTCGTTCATCGCCGCCATGACCATTTCCTTATCCACGCCTAAATTTTTCTCTATATAATTTGCCATGTTTTGTAAACCACGAACATCAATCGAATAATCAGCCTTATTTTTGGGGTCCACTAATTGCATCATCGGAATCATTTCGTTTAAATGGCCAACCGTAGCGGCGTGTTGCATAACACCCAGGGCACCGATGCCGTCATTTTCGTGGATTTTGGCCATAAACAAACCTTTCAAAACATCTTCATTTTCTTCACCGGCATATTTTTTACGTTCTTCGGCCAAGACCACTTCTTGGGTTTGAGCCCCTTCATAGTCAATGACCGGTCCATAATGCTCGATATCTTCATTAAGGGCTTTTCTTTTGTCGGTTAAATCATCTATCTTTTGTTGTTCACGTGCTGTTTCGGCAGTAATTACATCATTGATGCCCTCCTGACTGGTAATAAGATTGCCGTTGTAAGAAGTTGCTCTGCCAGCCGCAGCGGCTTCCGCAGCATTCAACTCGTTAATGCGCTTTCCTTTAGCTCCCTGTAAAGCCGTCGACATACCACTAGCCGACATGTCTATATCGACCGCACTTTTTTGATCAAGTGCCTGTTTAACTGCGTTTATTTGAGCTTGAATATTTTTAGCGTCAGAAACATTAGTTGCACCTTTTAACTGCGTGCCTAATTCTGCTTGTAAATTTTCTAAAACCGCGCGGCCTTCTTGGCCATCAGCTGTATTCCAACCTCTGCCATCAGCACCCAGCTGACCAACCACCTGACGTGAACCGGCCTCGCGACTGCTGACAGTGGTATATTTATCGCTTAATCTGCGTTGTTTAGTATTTAAAGCTATTTTTGCACCTCCAATATCTTCTTCAACATCACGACGCTGAGCTGAGAGCTTTTTATAAACTTGATTACCGCGCCAACGAGTTAATTGCCCTTTCATCAAATGTCCCTTTGGCCCCAACATGCCTTGTTTGCCTATTATAGGAGTGTATTGTTCATAAGCAAAATCGGCCGCACCTAACCAAGATCGAAAGAAGGCTCCTTTTTGGGCGGCAGAAAAAGCTCTACCATAACCAATGGCTTCACGTTTCCGTTTAAGATCGGCTCGTTTATGTTTAATTTTTTCAAACTGTCGAACTACATTAAGATCTAAACCAGTTCTCTGGTACAATCTGTCCATGCCACCATGGGCTAAGGCCCCACCAGCCATCAGTGGTAATGTGCGCGTCATAAACTTGCCCACGCCTTGGGCTTTATTGGTATATTCACTAAATTCTGACGAGGCATCCTCCGCCAATTTTAATCCGGCTATTAACATCATGTCAGCAATAATGAAACCAGAAATTAAACGCGTATCAAATACCCCGGCCATTTTAGAGGTTGAATGTGATGTTTCTATTGCCACTAATTCCGCTCCCGCTGAAACCTGACCAAGCCCGCCGTAATCTACCGATTTCGCGGCAATAAACATGGCTAACCATAGAAAGAACATCATCAACGGACCAAGGGTTACGTAACGAGTAAACATTTCCCACCACTGACTGGAGTATTTTTCGGTCTGCGGCAATATATTAGCAATATACGGTATGGGAGACAAAACAGTTAAAAACCAAATCATAGTTAAACGAGCGGCAATTAATACAACGTAAACCAACATTACCACAAACAAATTGCCCAACATAATACCGGCCATAAAAATGGCGATTAAACGATTGGTCGATTCCGAATTAGTTGTATTACCTAATAAATCAGTTTCGGTCGCGGTAGTACCATATTGCGTTAACTTGTTAAGATTAAAGGCTTCTACCAAACCTACTGTTAACGCGTCTTTAAGTGCAGCTACAAAGGTTAGCATCACTACTTGTGAAGCATCAACCATAAAACCACAAATGGCCCGCGAATAGTTTACTAAAATAGCACCCAAAATCATTTTGGGTAATAATTTTTTCCAGGAATAGGCCTCAATGTGAAATAATGTACCAAAGGCAATCACTAACAATATCACTATAAAAAACATATTGGAAAGATCGCGCACGGTTGACCACGCTTCCACAATTACTGGCAAATCGGTAAAATTATTAAACTGTGCCACATACATTAAAACCTTTCCGGCGGTGGTTGCAAGCCAGCCAAACAACATGACCATAGTATAGTATAGAGCCCAAGAAACCAATTGCATGACTACATCTTTCGGACTCATCCACCATTGAGCCGTTGCCGAATCTATTGGCCAAATTACGATGGCCGTCACCAAACAACCAAGCAGCACAAACCCTAGGCCGCGGGGGCGCAACAATTGCACAAGTTTTGCCAATGATATTTTACGAAGTTGCATCGACGTATATGGTTATACTTGGTTCATCATACGATTGACACTGGCTGATTAAATTGTTACTGCCACTGGATACATCGTAACGGTGATCGCCGGTTCCATTGGTCCAAGTTTTACCTTGATCTTCACACTCTTCTTCAGTTTCATAAATGGGGTCACTACACGTACCACTCTGCAAACCAGAACACCAGTCCCAATTATCTATTATAACAATCTTCGGTTTGAATTCACAATGATTGCCTTTATGCCGGTCACCATTATCCGAACCACAGTTGTAGGCATGGGTATAGGTATGAGTGGTTGGATTGGCTTCCCACAGTTCGTTTACCGGAGAAGTGCCATCACCCCAATCAACATAGATATTATTCAGCGGCATTTGTTCGCCGTCAACTTGAGCCGTAAACTTAAGTGTCACAGTTTGACCATTAGTGATGCTATAAAAACCATCAGTTGAACTTGAAGTGTCGTTAATGGTAATAGCCGATACAGTTGGTAACACCCCACAATATTCACTTTCGTTACCTTCGTTATCCAACGGACGCGTGCCGTCATCGGTAGCACATAGTATCATGTTATCAAAAATATTAGTATTAACACTGGCATCATCAGGATTGGTACTCCATAAATCACGATTATCTTCGGTATAAATATCTTCATCAGTAAAATCAGCACTATAGAATTTTCCACTCTTCATTCCGGCAACAACATATTTTAGTCTTTCACGCGCATCACTGACCACGCCGTCAATTTGATCTTCACCAGAATTGTAGGCTGCATCCACGCCATTATTAGAAATGGTAGTGTCACCAATCCCCATACAAATACCTCCATCACATTCGTCGTTACTATCACAGGGCTCGCCAACATATTGCGGAGAACTAACACAGGCCCGTTCTGAACAATCACCAACACAACTTAAAGGATGGCCGGCATTAAATGTATCAACTGGGGAAGCAATTAAGGGTTGCATGCCAAAGGTGGACCAAGCATTTACTGATTCATAATCATTAGCTAAATAATCCCACAAACCTGAATCGGGAGAATCTTCCGATGGAGTAATTGATCCATATGGTTCGTACGGTTCATCAACATCGTAATAAGTATCAGTACCATGATTGATTTCATAGCCGCCGTTTGAAAAACGATTTGCCCAAGCATAAGTCTCGCCATCAGGGCTGACCGATTCTGCCACTAAGACACAACTTTCTCGCGTCTGGATATCCAGATGCATCATGTTTGCGTAGGTTAGCTCAACCCCAGCATTCTTTCCAACGGCTGGGGAATCTTGAGTGTCTTGGGCACCTACCCATTCTAAAACATAAACCGCTTGAATATAACCATCGTCACTGAAATCCACATACAAACTTAACATATTACTTCCCCCGGCATGTGAAGCGCCTGTCTCTTGACCTTGGTTATCTTCGTCATCTGGATGACCCCAACCATCCCAACCGTCAATATCGCCATTATTAATTATTACCGTTTCGGCTTGTTCGGTGGTGGGATTTTCCACATAAATATTATCCCAAGTACTACTTTCAATGTGCCCCCAAGGATTACGTTCTGTTTGATCAGGGCCAAACACGGTTCTTAATGATGAATCAATACACTCGGAAATCCACCATAGATTGAAAACACTTTCAATATCACTGGTCATATCGGTAAAACTTGTCTGCGGATCCGACTCATCAGACCGCTCAGCACAATTTGTACCATCAGATTCTTCTATGCCCCAATCAAAATTAGACCAGATCCAAGTATAAATTAGATCATATTTATGACCGGTACTTTGATTAGATAGTGAAGCCAAATTATTTTCTTCATACTTACTCCATTCAAAATCGGCATCCCATAACCCCCAATACCGACAGCCAAATCCCAAATCATTACCATCAGCGTGAGCATAACAATTCAAAGGCTTATATTCTATATCACTGGTACTACCATCGGCTTCTGTTTCGGTTTCGATGGCGCCATTTTTAAGGTCGGTCAACCAAATATTGCCAATGGCGGTTAATGCCTCGGTATCATTTAGATCGTACATATTAGGTTCTCCCGTACCATTTAACTGCCCCCAGAAAGGATACTCATCACCAGCGCCACCGCCTTCACCAGCTGAACCCGGATTAAATTCGATTTGTTCCATTTCGCTGGCATGAATATTACGCAGAATTTCATTCGCTGGAATACGAGTGATTAAACCGATTTCATAGTCACCTTCACCATCACCCGTATGATTAGCGTCCCATGGATCATGCAGCTGCCAACGCAAGGGGCGTACTTCATAAGGGTTCTCTACCATCGCGGCGGGTGTAGAATCGCACTGAGAACCACCCACAGAACAAGCTTCGTTAGTATCCCCGTTCTGACACATTAACTGAACGCAATTGTACGAATCGGGGTCAGCTTCACGACAATTACTATCGGAGGAACACTCTTTTGTTGATCGTACCTCATTACTGCCCGTTCCATCTACATTGTAAAAACAAATTTTATCGACTGAACCAGCATCAACTCCAGTGTCACCATAGCGACCATTTTGAGCTTCGTCTCCACTTGGCGTTTCATCATAATCACCTTCTATATCAACGCAATCACCGGTATCATATATATTTGGATCATCAAAAATATTTATGGTTTCTGACCAAATAAATCCGGCTCCAGTACACGAAGCTTCGTCTGAATAAGTAATACTTTCTGGATCATCTGCTACATCACCTGTATCACAATATGCACTCGTTGGCCAGGCATCACATGACGTTTCGCCATCTTCTAGATAGGCTAAACAATAACCACCATCAGACTGCGTAGATTCTGTGTACGGAAGAGCATCAGCAGCTCCCATTGAAATATCGTGCTCAAGGATACCATGTGAAGTACTATCACCAATAGTATAATTAGCGCCGTAGAAACAGCCCTTACTTGATGTAATAATTGACTGACAAGCCGTATCATTATTAATATCATCATTAGTACCAGAACATAGTATTCCGTCACCATCAGCTTTGGTAATGGGATCTGATGTATTAAAATCGGCTTCATCACAAAATGCCGGACGGGCCAAGCCACGTGATACTAAGCAGTGATAAACCGAGGCCCGACCATCGTAACCGGCTGGTTCGCGCGAAACAATTGACTCTTCGCCTTCTAACACATCTAATGGCCACCACACCAAACAGGTACTATTATTTTGGGGGTCAATTTCCAAACAATAACCTTTCCAACCCTTATATTGGGTACCGCTTGGTTCGGTATATACGCACTGCAATGAATCAATTTCTGGATAAGCGCGACAAGACCGGCCAATTGGATCTAGAGCTTTATTGACCTCTAAGACCGGCAATAATGATACGTTATCCAGTTGGAAAGCAGAAGTATCTGAACCCATGAATTGCAAATGTGTGTTTACTGCTTCCGTTGTAGATTCACCTGCGTCTTCATCGGCGGCTTTATTTTCAATTTGAATTGGCCCTAAACTGTAATGCTCTAATTCGTTATTGAATTGATAAATATCAACGTTATCTAAAATAATATTTAAAATACTGTTATTAACTGAGTTGTCGCCGGACGTCCAATCTAAATCGGCGATACCTGTACTAACATCACCACTAGATTGCTGAGCAATAGCAGTATAAGTTGACTCTGAATTTGCGTCAGTTACAACGACAATTGGAAAATTAGACTCTTCTAATAGAGTAGAAACGGTGGATTCGGTATAAGTATTACTAAGTTCATCGCCAGTATCTGTTACTAAAACAACTATTGACTGAGCTTCACTCCGATAACCAACCGCCAACTCATCTCTAACCACTTGGGTAATGGCCCACCATGGATCTACCGATGCGCCCGCCGCCACTAAATTATTAATGGCGTCTGTGAAATCATCAAGATCACTAGTTAATGCCTGCTCCAAATGATTTGTGGACTCCATATCTACAACCGCAAACTGAGCATCAATACCATTGCTGGCTAAATTATCAGCTAAATCTGGAATGGCAGCTACAACCGTTGAAAATACAGTACCCATAGAACCTGACGTATCAACGATAAACACAATATCAGCCTGCCCAAAACCATTCACCAAACAATCTTTGGCATCTTTTTCTGTACCATCAGAATTATATATAGTGTCGTGCGTTAAACAGATAGTCATGGTTGATGGTATTCCACCATCGGTTGCCTTAGCATAAACACCGGAATATCTAGCATCAAATGACAGTGAATAATACCCGTCCTGAATAATATTATCGACTAAATCGTATTCTACGCCACCACTAAATGCCTCACCATCAGCTAAGGCGGGCGTTACTTCAAGGACATTATTTAAATTTATGGCTTCACATGGTGCAGGACAATTGTCATTATTAAAAGCGGTCTTTTCACTTTCATATTGAGTAACATGAATCATTGAAGCGTCGGTACTTTCACCCATTGGCGTCCAACCCTCAGTTGAATACTTTGTATTGCCGCCGCTACCAAATGGCCAGTACTCACTAAAATTTGGGCTGTTTGGACAGAAAGCTTTTTCTTCATTAGCGCTGTCGTCACTAAAGGTAGATCCATCTCCAATATCATCTTGATAAACAACGTCACTAACGGAAAGCAGACCATCTGGATCTAATTCAACCTCCTGGATTAAATCGTTAGTATAACAATGTCCATTCGTTATAGATGTTGCATTAGTAATACATGGAGTAACATAATCGCCACGTGCACCGCTACAGAACAATGCTTCAAAGTCTCGCAATTCAATTAAATCTTCTCCAGTTTGCGCACCATATTCACCCACTTCCGTCATCCAACCATAAGGATAATATCCTTCAGTACTAAACGGTATTGAACATGTGCCATAATCATTATCACCATAACATGTTGTCACGTCGGAGCAGCTGGTTAACGTATCGTTACTACATTCAGTATCGCCATCAGCATCTGTGTCTGCGCAAGTAATACTGGTATTGACACAATCATCGTCGGTTGAACACGAAACGCCGTCATACGGTCCACCGTTACAGGTTAAGATGTCACTCCAAGTTACACCAACTTTACTGTAACCGGTTTTATTGCGAATTGATTGTAAACTATCTGTGTCGCTTTCGGCCGAAGAAACATGTTCATCGCTAGCGTCGGTTAGCCCGTCGTAACCTGGATTAGCAATCCAATGGGAACAATTGCCGTCTTGATCGAGTTTATCGCAACGGTTAATGGAAAAACACTGACTACTAATATTACCACTGGAATCCTCCACTAGACTGGCCGTTTCACAAGCCAACCATTCGCTACAGGTTCGATCTTTTTTCACTTTTAGAACGGTATTGGTGTCACAGGCGTCGGTAATATAACGACATGAATCTGAATTAGGTGTTAATAAACAGGTGGTACAATCTAAGCCATCTTGTGAATAATTTTGGGTGTCGGAAGTAATATCACGAAAAGCTACACAACCACCATCGGAAGTAATAGCAGCTGTATCCGTGTCTTGATCTGTACAGCTGTTTCTACCATCTAATTGTTCACGTTCGGCGGTACCATCTGTAGTGTAATCAAGATAATAATATTTGTCAGTTTCCTTAAAACTGAACGCATCAAAGTACAGAACATTAGCCGAAGTTGAATTATTAACAATAAAGGTACGAGCATAATCAACTGGCCGCTCTTCCCAAGTATTATTTGTAAAGGTGGCTCCGGCCGCTTCACAAGTGGCTTCTGTGGTATACGCTGAATCGCTACATGAACCGTTTATTACACAGCCAAGTCTGTTTGTATATGTGGCGTCACTACAAGCTTCCACAACCGGAATTGGTGTGGTTGTACCTAAACCAATATTACCTTGCAAACGATACCAATAGCTTAAATTATCCGTATCACTACCTTCTTCGTAAGAAATAGTCGCGGCCTGGGCTACTGGATACAGTTCACTGTCATCAACTTCTACTAATTCTGGAAAATTATCGGTATCGCTGCCATCAGCAAAATAATAATGTACACCGATAGAGAAACTGCCCGGCGTATTAATACCAGTATCCAACAACGCCTTATCCATTTTAACCTGGGCTTGAATGTTATATGTTTTATCTTGCTCAATGGCATAATATGTACCAATATTTTCTACAACACACTGTCCAGACAGTGCTAAAGCGGCATCACCTTCGGCCGGATTAACGGCACTGCCGGTATAGGCGCTTGAATTGGACATGACGCCACGGCTAGTTGAACAGGTTGTTGCTGTGAATTCGGTCGTACCGTCACCGTTAAGATCAACGTCATAATAAGAATCTATTTCGCCATCACCGTCTGCATCGTAACCATTAACGTTGGTTGGAACGGTCCAATAATCCGGAAAACCGGTAGCAACATCATCACTGCCGTAATACACATTTTCATCGTCACGTACATCGTCTTCAAAACTATAGTTGCGATTTATTTCTTCAATATTTGGACTATACGGATCTACATATTCTGAACAACCAGACTGATCACCAGGACAATTGCCTACCCAACCAAAGTCTGTGACGTAATCGGTTAAGGTAACGCCATCATTAAGGGTGTCGTTATATTGATGAACAGTGCCGTCATTAACATCAACGTCGTCCACTAAATTAGAAATACAGCGCGGGCGCGGATCGTCTGATGCCCAACCAGCTGGATAACAATCCGCATCTTGATTGCATAACTTGCCGACCAAATTATCTACATAGCTATCGTCCCAAACATTACCGGCGGTGGCGGTACAAGCGACCTCCCGAATTACTGTATCAACAACATTACCGGAACTATCGGTGCAGGCACCGGCAGATACTTTTATACTGTTGCTATTACACACTCCGCCCAACGGCTGAGAAGCATACGGATTGCCGTAGTCGGTAAAATCTTGTTGCACTGGACAATCTGGCGTACTGGATTCGCTATCTAGTTTGAACCAACCATTATAAGTATTGCCATCACTGCTATATTCTTGTAAATCACAAGTTTTTTCGCCCGGATCTTTAAAATATACCGTGCCATCGTATTCGGAAGTATATTCGGCACACGATAATTGCGGCTGTTCACATAAGGTTGAATCATAAGAATCCGGCGTATTCAAAAGGTAGGTTGATTCATAGTCTGTGACTTCTCCGGTGCGTTCATCCACTTGTGGTACGCCCAATTCTGTACAACCTTTCATTTGTAAAGAACATTCATTATCTTCATCGTACACTAATGTTGTCGGTTGATCGGGTTGAACAATTACGTCATCTTCGTCGTACTCATTATCCAAATTAAAGGCTTGGGTGAATGGATGGGCCGAATTTTGTGTGGCAATCATGGCCTCGCAACCCACTACATCATCAGTGCAAAGACGAGTAAATGATTTAAGATAATGCGTGGCTCCGGCTCGATCATCATATTGGCGACAACCTTCAAAATCGTCACAAGTATTAGCTGTATCTTGAATTAAATATGAACTATTGGATTGAGTTAAATTGATTGTGTCAATATAAGCCTCACTGGTGGCGGTGGTACCAGTAAATTCTAATTCGAAATATTCATCACCCTCATCAAGTGCTTCGGCATCGGATAAAATCACCGGACCAAGAACGTACCGTTGCCATTCTCCACTAGCAGAAGCATCTAAAGTAACGCCAGCACTGGCTGTTTCATAACCGGTGGTGGTGAAATAATAATTACTGGTATTATCGGTTGGTGTAACAAAGTCAAACGACGCTTTTAGGGTGCCACCTTCGGTAGTTTTCGCCCAGAAAGTTAATATATATGAAGCACCTTCTTCCAACATGCCAGCTGTGTCGGTAATGCCATCGTCGTCTACATCTTCCGCGGTATATAAAGCGTATTGAATTTCGGGATTACTGGTATCAGCGATGTCAACATCATGTAATTGTAAAGAGTAGCCGGAAGTTAAAACCGATTCATTACTGGTAGATTCGGCATTGGCCCAATCATCTGTGGTGTTGCCGTCAAAGTTTTCTCCAATTACCTTTTCCTCACTACCCGAATTGGTCCCTTTATATTCACGGCAACTGTTTGCCGTAGCCGAACAAGTATTACTCTGACTGGTGAGCGCAAAATAGACCCGGGTATCTAAAGTATTGCGGAGTGGTGTACAATCATCCGAAGCAATAATCACATCCGATTCATAGCGATAAAAAATTGTACCGGCATCATTTATGTATTGACGACAGTCGGCATCTGTACCGTATTCATAATCATCAGTCGTAACATCACTTTCATTCAAGCTACCATCACTATCCAAATCTCCTTGCGGGCCGCAATCCCAAGCTAACCGTTCAGTCGCTGTATATGATGTGCTATCAATACAATTGGCGTTGTAATCTTCGCTCTGTTGATCCAAATGTGTACAAGGAGCTTCGGTACTGCTGGCCTGATCTACTTTTAAGGTGTGGTCAACAATCTGCACACCGGCTGTATCACTACCTTCAAAGGTATAATACACACTGGTTGATTGATCGTCCGTGCGCACGCATTGTTGCAATTGGGTGTAATATTCTAAACCTTCACCGCCAGCTTCGACTGAGGCTAAATTTGTATATTCTTCACAACCAACTTCGGCGGCTGAACATTGTGTGCCAGAGGCTGGAACAATTGAAAGATAATCAATACAGGCACCGCTGGTACAATCTGAACTGGCATAACAATGTTGGCTTGAATCAACTTCACAATAACCTCCTAAACGTTGGATAGCACCGTTATAACTATCGGTTCCGGCAGTTAACCAGGCTGGTAATGGATTAGTAGTTAATGGAGCAGCCGAATCTAATGGCACTTCTTGATAGTATCCACAACCGACATAATAATCATCGGCCTGGTCGTTAGCTGCGTCGCCATCGCATTGATTACATGACGGATCGGAAAAATCATAATTGCCACTGACATCTAAACACGCATCCGAAGCTGGATTGGTAATAATACCCGGTACACCATCAGCATCGTCTTTACCATCTTCTACATACAATTCGCAACCAACATCGGCCGGTTCACAACTAACAGTATCGCTATTTAGTGAAACCACGTTACTGGCGGAATAATTAGTGTAATCCCCGCTAAACTCTGTATCTTCATAGAGCGCTGTACTTTCAATACTAATATTACAGGCAGTTGATTCTTTGATGGCTACTTTTATTTCGGTGCCGGAATCTCCACTGCCACCATACGCAGCTACATCTGATTCATCGGGGAAAGTGTAAGTTACGATATAATCTCCCCAGCTTGACGTGTAGGCATAATCCGTACCGGCACTATCCGCTGTAATTGGACCAGATACTTCACTACCATCGGCCGTACCAATAATGAATGTAACATCAGTACTTTCGCAAGTTGAACCTTGCGTCATAGCCCGATAACTGAAAGTGAAGGTACGGTTTTCTAAATCATGTCCAGTATCAATAGTGGTTTCTAGTGTACCACCGCTACTATCGTACGGCATCTCAATATAATTATCACCCAAATCTGGCGCAGTCAGCCCATTATCATAGTCAGTAGTCAACATATAAGCGGTGACCCCATTTTGAATCCAACCCATACACTGACCAGCTGCTTCATCAGCATCTGCACCATCGCCGTCACCATCTAAGTCTTCGATACAATCTGCATCAGCTGCACACCCCTGACCATTATGGGTACAAAAAGCCAAGTCATCACCGTCAACCGCCGGATCAAGCACACCATCTGTGTTGGAATCGTTAATAGTATTGCGCGCTGTATCGTAATATTCAAATAACGCATTAGGAATAAGATTGGTATCAGATTTAATGCGAATATATTCGTTACAACCGGCATCACCGGCTTCACATTCGGTAACATTATTATCAAAATAAATTGTCTCAGACTCAACTTGCGGTTCTTCTGTTATGGTACCTAACACACAGACACTACCGCTTTCACTAGTACAACTATATGCGCCATCGGCAATGGAACAAATGTCTTTTAAAGTACAATCGCCATCAGCCGCGCCATCAGCATCATAAGTGGTGTCACCGTCAGTACAAGAATTGCCCAAACTATTCACGCAGGTACCACCAGCATCGGTGGTACAAACGTTGCCACAGTTTAATACACCAGCACTGGCCACTTCACAATATGGCGCCAATGAATAAGTTGAGATGGCATCACTACAGGTATCGGCAGTGCCATCAGCATTTTCATCGATTTCACAAGTTTGGGTGGCGCCCCAGGTTTCACCAGCGGCTTCACAGGTTACTTCCGTAGTATAGGTAGCATTACTGCAGTTACCACCACTATACGGTTCTACAGTAATATCACAGGAATCATCACCTAAATTGATCGAGCAGGTATTTGAAATTGAACAAGTACATTTACTGGTCGAAGAATTGTACGTGGAATTACTAGCTCCACAATTATCACTCAGGGTACATACTGTTGTTGAACTATCTGAATTGGTTACTGTACACTCGCGATAATCTAACAAACCATCACCATCACCATCACCGGCATCTGAGCCGGCATTAACTTGACAGGTTTGAGCGGATTCGCACGAACACACCTCATTCGTATTATATGATACGCTACTGGCCGCCAATCCATAATCCGTCTCATTAGTTGCTACATCTTCGGAACAAGAGATATAAGTTTCGGTTGGACTGGCGCAGTCAAATTCACCAGCGTCATTGGTACTTAAGCAATACCACTGACAACCTGGATCGGTTGCGCAATCGTTATAGTTTAATGAACTTTTAACGTACGAAGCGTCTGTACCGTTTTCATCTGTAAAAGTTAGACAACTAGAATATTCTTCGGAACAAACATCACCTTCGAACCGATAAATTCGTTGCTCGGCGGTACAATATCCGTATGCTGTACAAACACCCTCTTGTTCTTCTTTAATACAAGCCCGACTATCCGCACAATAATTAAGACGACTGGCATACAAATCTTCTTGGGTATTGGTATTTTGGTCGCCATCTAAATTCTCTAACGATGCAAAGTCTGGACCGGGCGCTTCCCGTTCACAAAAATTTTGGGGAGCTTTTAAAACCCAATCCGGATCCACTAATCCACAATATGGCGAATACGAAGTTGCGACACCACTGGAATCGGTAGTTAGCAATGTACAACTACTGACATCATCGCTAGAACCACAGGCGTTGAAACAATTCGCCAATTCCTCGAGTGTAACGGTTTGACTAACTTGATCTAAATAATCAGAAGCAATTTGCCAGCCAACTGGAATGATTCGATTCTTTTTAAGTAAAATAATTCCCCGTGGAGTAATACCACCATCACCGGAGATTGAACCGTCTTCTAAATCTGGATTAGAAAAAGAATAACTTCCACCAACATCTTTTTGATAATCAATAAATTCCTGCACCGTCCAACCCTCAGTAATGGCTAACGACATGGTTTGGCCGATGACACAATTATTAATACCCTGCACTTCTTGTTCGGCCGGACAACTGCTTAATTCAGATAAAATATCGAATACACCACTGGAGATAAAACTTGGCTGTTTAAGACTGGCAAAAACTTCCTCGGCCGCAGTTCGTCCAGTGGAAGCACCAGATGTTTCACCTGATAATAAACCGGACAAATCGGAACCTGAAGATAAATTTGCCAAACCTCCTTGCGCTCGTTCAAGTAATTTAGAAATCAACGTGCTGGTGAAAACCGAAGCTGTGTCAGAAACTACATTACCGGTTAGTTGTGCTAAGCTAATACTACTAGCATTATCTTGAGCTATTTTAGACTCTTTAATATAGTCGCCAGGAGTTGTGATTATTTTAGAAACTGTCTGTGTTGCATTACGAAATGAATTCTGGCGTTCAGCTTTTGCGGCCTCAGTAGCTTCACCCTCTCTTACAACTTTCATATTGGCCGCTTCCATTGAAATACCTAATGGATTAGCCGATGGATCAAATTGCAATTCAAGATAATCACTAAATTTAGGGTCAGAATAAGCCTCTTTCCAATTACTACCTAACTCTGCAAAAGTACATGACGGTTCATAAGGGCTTTTGGCAGTAGTATCTAAACTAATGCCCAAACCGATTCTAAAACTATCACCCGGATCACATAATCCGGCCGCATCCAAACCAGAAGCTTCGGCAAAACTATCAATGAACCCACCAGCCGCCGCTGCCGTGGCATCGGCAAAATATTCTCTTCGCCTGGAAA
>CAYYTZ010000022.1:0-14812 GCA_964474735.1 uncultured Gammaproteobacteria bacterium
CGCGTAGCTTTTGGCGTATGATAATGCGACACCACAGTGGTAGTGCCAAATTTTTGTTGTTCAGTAAAATCACCCAAGGCCGCAATGGTTTGGTCGGCCAGGTTCATGGCGCGCTCTATCTTCCGGGCTAAAACTAAGGACTCTTCCGTTGTGGCAACTTCTCGTTCAAGCCAAGTGGTTGAACGTAATAAATACATGGGTGGATGCGCATGAGCATTAATAAACCCAGGTGTTAACACAATGCCGCCCCGCACGCGAGCATCATATATTACTTCTGCTCGTTTAAGCCAAATACCTTCTTTACCGGCCGGCACCATGGCTTTAATAATTCCATCAACAATATATAATGATTGTTTACGCAAAACTTTTACCTGATCTTCTTTGTTGGTAGTAATACAATAAGGTATACCGCGTACCACAACCCGCCGAGGCGACACGGCAGTAGTCTGCCATATGTAGCGATCGGCGTGTCGAATGTACATGCAACACTTAGGTATTAAACGTTTGGTTCAGCTTCACGGCGAGCGCGTGATTCCGCTTGGCGTAGTTCTTTGATCCGTTTGTCTTCGGCATCAATTTCGGCGGCCAACGCAACATGGTCGACACCATAGCCAGTACCAACCGGAATAAGTTTACCGATAATCACATTTTCTTTTAAGCCACGCAAGTAATCAACTTTACCGGTAACGGCCGCATCAATTAAAACCCGAGCGGTTTCTTGGAAAGACGCAGCCGATAAGAAACTATCTGTCGACAATGAAGCTTTGGTAATACCCAAGAGAATATTTTCAACCTGTGGCACTGCTTTGCCGGCTTTTTTCATTTCCAAAATAGCCTCAAGCAAAGCATCGCGCGTTACTAAATCGCCAGTTACTAAATCGCTATCACCCGGATCGGTTACCCGGAAACGTGAGAACATCGCCCGTACAATAGTTTCAACGTGCTTGTCGTTTAGTTTCTGACCTTGTGAAGAATAAATATATTGAATTTCTTTTAAGATATACTGTTCAACTGCTTCATGTCCGCGCAGTAAAAACAAATCTTGCAAATCCAAATTTCCTTCGCAAAGCTGTTGACCTTTTACAACCAAGTCGCCCGGCTTCACCCAAACGCTGTACCCTAAGGGCACCGGCATTTCTGAAACCTGCTCTTGCTCGCTGAAAATTTGCAACTCTTTTTGCGTGAACGTTACTTTACCGGACATTTTAGCGGTTACCGGTTTGCCAGATTTCGTAGCAATTTCATCACCAGCCGTTACCATGTCGCCATCTTTGACTTTAAGTTTGATGGTCTTAGTCAAGCGATGGATTTCTTTGGTATTACGCACTGCCGCAATGGTAATAATTTTTTGCTTACCGGTTTCTATAACATCGGCCACTTTACCATCAACATCACTTAACACGGCCTTGCGTTTAATCGGGCGCGCTTCAAACAATTCTTCCACCCGGGGTAAACCTTGGGTAATGTCTCCACCGGCCACACCTCCAGTATGGAAGGTCCGCATGGTCAGCTGAGTGCCAGGTTCACCAATGGATTGAGCAGCAATAATACCAACCGCCGTTCCCAGTTCAACCATTTTATTGTGACCTAAATCATAGCCATAGCATAATTGACAGACTCCACGCACGACATCGCAAGTCAAAACCGAACGTAATTTTACCTGCTTCAATTTAGCTTTTTCTAAAGCGGGTAAATGCTTCTCGGTTACCAATTCATTGCGTTTTAAGAGGACGGTATTACCAACTTTAACTTCTTCCGCCACTACCCGACCAAGCATGCGACTGGACAGCGCTTGACCCATCGATTCACTTTCTTCATGTGTAACCGCCCGACCATTCTTAGTACCACAATCTTCTTCGCGCGTAATAACATCTTGCGCCACGTCAATTAAACGACGAGTTAAGTAACCGGCATTAGCGGTACGTAACGCGGTATCAGTTAAACCTTTGCGCGCGCCATGAGTTGAAATGAAATATTCTAACACATCGAAACCTTCTTTAAAGGAGCTTTTTACCGGCAACTCAATAGTTTCACCAGAAGAGTTAATTACTAACCCTTTCATACCCATCATCTGAGTTAATTGTCCCCAAGAACCACGAGCACCAGAGTCAATCATCGCAAAAGCCGAGGTACTTTCGTCTAACGCATTTTGACAGAGACCAGTGATTTCGTTTTTCACTCGAGTCCAGATTTCGATAACGCGGACTCGCCGTTCATCATCGGTTAACAAACCCAGTTCATATTGCGAGTAGACCTCATCTACTTGCAGTTGCGCCCGTTCCATGATTTCTTTTTTCTGTTTCAACACCGGTGTGTCGTCCATTCCCCAGCTCATACCAGATTTTGTGACGAATTCAATGGCGCGATCTTTGATGTCATCGATCAATTCCACTGTCCGTTCATTGCCATGAGCGGCGAAGACACGGGCAATAATGGCTTTGAGCTCTTTCTTATCGACTAACAGATTCAAGTAACCAACATCTTCCGGTAATAATTCATTAAATAAAATTCGACCAGCCGATGATTCCATCATTTTATCGTCATATTTAACGTAGATGCGAGTTTGCAATTCGATGCGACCGGTTTGATAAGCCAGCAATACTTCCGGGAAATCGGCAAAATATAATTTCTTACCTTTGGTCGTATCACGCAACAAAGTCATAAAGTAACAACCCAAGACAATATCTTGTGATGGTGTAACAACTGGTTCACCGGTAGCTGGCTTCAATAAGTTATGACTTGATAACATTAATGTAGCCGCTTCTTCTTTTGCTTCGTCGGTTAATGGTACATGGACAGCCATTTGGTCCCCATCAAAATCGGCATTGAACGCCGTACAGACCAACGGATGAATTTGAATAGCTTTTCCTTCTATCAACACAGGTTGAAAGGCCTGAATACCCAAACGATGCAAAGTCGGAGCGCGGTTCAACAGCACATGAGCGTTCTTGGTAATTTCTTCCAAAATGTCCCAAACTTCGGCGCGACCGGATTCAATAAACCGATTGGCGCTGCGGACATTATAAACAAATTCACGTTCGATCAATTTGGAAATAACAAACGGTTTAAATAACTCCAACGCCATGCGTTTTGGCAAACCGCATTGATGTAGTTTTAAATGTGGACCAACCACAATCACCGAACGACCAGAGTAGTCAACGCGTTTACCTAACAAGTTTTGTCGGAAACGGCCTTGCTTACCTTTCAACATGTCTGCTAACGACTTCAACATACGTTTTTGACCGGTTGAAGACGTCACGGTTTTACCATGCCGAGCTCCATTATCGATCAAAGCATCAACGGCTTCTTGCAACATACGTTTTTCGTTGCGCTGAATTACTTCCGGAGCGTTCAATTCTTTCAAGCGCTTTAAACGATTGTTACGGTTAATTACTCGGCGATATAAATCGTTCAAATCGGAAGCAGCAAAACGACCACCGTCTAATTGCACCATTGGGCGCAAATCTGGTGGCACAATAGGCACTGCCGTCATAATCATCCAACTGGGGTGAATTTTATTGCTCTTTAAGTTCTTGGCCAACTTCAACCGACGAATAATGCGTTGTTGTTGATTTTTACTGACTTCGACCATCTCTTTTTCCATTTCAACAATCAACTCGTCTAGGTTAACGCGGTTAAGTAATTCCAAAACCGCATCAGCACCGATGCTGGCTTCAAAAATATGGCCATATTTAAGCGACAAATCTTGATACTTGGTTTCGGAAATAATCTGCATTGGCCGCAATTCACGCAATTCTTTTTTAGCCATGTCGATGGCATCGTCCAAATCCTTCAATTTTTCATCCCGAATAATGGAAACATTAATCAATTCGCTTTCGTGTTTTTCTGCCACTTTGCGCTGTTTGCTTTCAGTTGTCTCTTTAGCTACAGCCAGGTCGCGGTCCTGCTTCATTTTGGCCAACAGCTGCGCATTCTCGGATTTGATAACTTTGCGCTTTTGATTGGCTTCGTTTTCAATTTGGTCGAGCACTTGATTTTTTAATTCCTCATTGACATCCGTAATAATAAAATTGGCAAAATAAATTACCTTCTCTAACGACTGCACTGATAAATCAAGGATCAAACCAATTTTGGATGGAACACCACGTAAAAACCAAATGTGCGATACGGGGGCGGCTAAATCGATATGGCCGAAACGTTCTCGGCGCACAATTGAACGAGTGACTTCCACGCCACATTTATCACAAATAATTCCTTTGTAACGTATTTTTTTATATTTTCCACAATAACATTCCCAATCTTTTGATGGACCAAAAATCTTTTCACAAAACAAACCGTCTTTTTCTGGTTTCTGAGTACGATAATTAATCGTTTCTGGACGAGTGACTTCACCGTGAGACCATTCGTGGATCTCGGCCGGGGACGCAATTTTTAAACGCATAGCGTCGAAGTCGTGGGTGCGGGTAACTTGATATTCTGGCATAGGCGTTATTGTTTGTTTTCTTCAGTTGATGAAGTAGGGGGCGGCGTAGGTGTAGCTTCGGCAATAACCGGTGGGGTAGCGGGCTCTGTATCAACTTCACTACCTACCACTTTACCGTCTTTCGAGAATAATTCGACCGACAAACCCAACCCTTTTAATTCACGCACCAACACATTAAATGATTCCGGTACGTTTACTTTACGAATGCGATCACCTTTAATAACTGCTTCGTAGGCTTTTGATCGACCAGGCACATCATCGGATTTAATCGTCAAAATTTCTTGTAAGGTATGGGCAGCACCATAAGCTTCTAACGCCCAAACTTCCATTTCTCCAAAACGCTGACCACCAAATTGCGCTTTACCGCCTAATGGCTGTTGCGTTACTAATGAGTATGGACCAATTGAACGCTGGTGAATTTTATCATCTACCATGTGGTTCAATTTCAACATATACGAAATACCACAAGTAACTTTATGCATAAAGCGATCCCCGGTCCGCCCATCATACAAAACAATTTTACCGTCTTCCGGGTAGCCTGCTTTCTTTAACTCAACCTTAATAGTTTCTTCTGAAACACCTTGGAATGGCATAGCAGCAACTTTATAGCCTAATGACCAGGCGGCTAAACCTAAGTGAGTTTCTAATACCTGGCCTAAGTTCATACGAGACACAATACCTAGTGGGTTCAACAAAATATCAACCGGACGACCATCATCCATATACGGCATATCTTCGACCGGCACAATACGTGAAATTACACCTTTATTACCGTGACGACCGGCCATTTTATCACCAACTTGTACTTTACGCAGCTGTGCAATGGCCAGTTGAATAGTTTTAATTACACCAGATGGCAATTTATCTCCATTGTCTTTGGCGAAAATTTTAATATCCACCACTTTGCCGTGTTCACCATGTTCTAGATACAACGAAGAATCCTTTACGTCTTTGGATTTTTCACCAAAGATAGCACGTAATAGTTTCTCTTCAGCGGATAATTCGGTTTCACCTTTTGGCGTGATCTTACCAACCAAGATATCACCAGATTTTACTTGCGCACCAATGCGGATAATTCCGTTTTCATCCAGATCTTTTAATTTTTCTTCAGACACATTTGGAATATCGCGGGTAATTACTTCCGGCCCCAGTTTGGTATCGCGCAAATCGACAGTATATTCTTCGATATGAATTGAAGTATATTTATCGTCTTGTACTAAACGTTCCGAAATCAAAATAGCATCTTCATAGTTACCACCTTCCCAAGGCATGTAAGCAACTAAAACATTTTGTCCTAGCGCTAATTCACCATTTTCAGTTGAGGCGCCATCGCAAATAACGTCACCTTTTTTTACCTTCATGCCAGGTTCCACAATTGGTTTTTGGTTCATGCAAGTAGACGCATTGGAACGGCGGAAATTACCAAGGTCGTAAGTATCAATTCCTTCTTTGGTCCGAATGGCAATACGATGAGCGCTGACTTGGTCAACCACACCATCGGCTTTGGCCACTAAGGCTTGGCGAGAATCAGTGGCGGCTCTAAATTCCATGCCAGTACCAATAATTGGAGCGGCTGGGCGAACGCACGACACGGCCTGACGTTGCATGTTGGTTCCCATTAAGGCACGCACAGCATCATTATGTTCCACGAACGGAATCATGGCAGTGGCCACAGAAATAATTTGTTTGGGCGATACATCCATGTAATCAATTTCCCAAACCGGTGCCATTTCTGGTCTGCCGTATTTACGCACTTCTACTTTATCACGTAAAAAGTTACCTTTCTCATTTACTTCTACAGTAGCTGCAGTAGTAACAGATCGTTCTTCTTCAAACGCATCTAAATAAACAATCTCATCCGTCACGCGAGCACTTTTATTGGCTGGATCTTTTTCAATTTTTCGGTAAGGCGATTCAATAAAACCATAACTGTTTATCCGAGCATAAGAAGCTAAATGACCAACCAAGCCAATGTTTGGACCTTCTGGTGTGGCAATCGGACAAATGCGACCATAGTGAGTACGATGCACGTCACGAACTTCAAATCCGGCTCGTTCTCGCGATAAACCACCAGGACCCATGGCTGATAACCGACGCTTATGTTCCAGTTCCGCTAATGGATTGGTTTGATCCATGAATTGCGATAACTGTGAACTCATAAAAAATTCGCGAATTGAACCAATCACCGGACGGGCGTTAATCAACTGGCCGGGCGTTAACGTCATAACATCTTTGGTACTCATGCGATCTTTAACAATACGTTCCATACGAGCCAAGCCGATGCGGAATTTATTTTGCACTAATTCACCAACCGCGCGCACGCGACGATTGCCTAGATGGTCAATGTCATCGGCTTCTTCTTGCGTGGCGTTCAAATTAATAATTTCTCGAATAACCCCAATCACATCTTCGCGCATCAAAACCCGAGTCTTGGTATTAATTGGTTGATCAAAACCAAATCGTTTATTGATTTTATATCGACCAACCCGACCGAAATCATAACGGTTAAAATTAAAAAACATCGCATGAATCAAACCGCGCGCGTTATCAACTGTAGCCAAATCACCCGGACGAATACGTTTGTAAACTTCTTTCAAACCTTCGCCTTCTGATTTTGAAATATCTTTTGCTAAAGTAGCTTCAATATATTTATTTTCCGAATCAGTATCAATGTCTTTAAATAAATCGATAATTTCGGCATTAGTAGAATAACCGAAAGCTCGCAATAACGCCGTGATAGCTACTTTGCGTTTGCGATCTATTTTTACATAGATAACATTGTTCGCATCAGTTTCAAATTCCAACCAAGCACCACGATTTGGAATAATTTTAGCACCGTAAAATTTTCTGGCCCGGAAATCTTCTGAGGTAAAAAATACACCAGCCGATCGAATGAGTTGCGAAACCACCACGCGCTCAATTCCATTTACAATAAATGTGCCACGATCTGTCATTAAAGGGAAATCACCCAAATAGACTTCCTGTTCTTTGATTTCTTTGGTTCGTTTATTCACTAAGCGCGTATTCACCCGCAACGCTGCCTCGAACGTAATATTTTTTGCCTTGGCCTGAACTTCGTCAAACCGCGGTTCATCTAAATAGTAATCATCAAAATGTAATTCCAAGTCGCGACCGGTAAAATCTGTGACGGGAGAAATTTCTTCAAACAACTCTTTTAGACCTTCTTCCATGAACCACTGATATGAGGTTCGTTGAACTTCCGTAAGGTTTGGCAAGTTCGTCGCATCGTGAATGGGACTGAACGTCTGACGAAATGATGGAATATCGCTGGTTTTAGCCATAGGCAGATAAAAAAACCACACCACGGTATTTTGGGTCCGCGGAGTGTTGAGGTGAATTAGTTAATTTTGACGCTTGTTAACCACTCGCAAATGAGAATTTGGGGTGTATAAGATAGTGATCTTCTATGACAAAGGCGAGAAATAAATCAGCGCTTACTCTACATAAGCCTTAATGTCTTGTCAATAGTAAGTGCTTTTATGTCAAGCGACTTTTCCACAATTAAGCCAACCTTAGCCCGTTTATTGCGAAAAGGGCCTAATATTAGTGCAGTATTAGTCTGTTTTATCCCCAGGTTTTCCTCAAAAGCTCATGCAACACCTCTTTGGCCACTGTACGGTCATCCCATGATTCTTTTTTACCTTTAGCGCGACAAATTTTTTGATCTGCTCCTTTGCAGGTTAAAAAAACTACGTCTCCGGGTTGTGCTATTCGAAATGCCGTGGTAATGGCAGTGCGCCGATCTAAAATTTTCCAGAAATTTATATTCTCTTGTTTGCCAGTCGCAGCAACACCGGCCGCTACTTGGTCAATAATTACCTGCGGATCATCATCGTAAGGGTCTTCATCGGTCACGATAACATTGTCACATAGTTGACCGGCGACTTTGCCATTTTCAAAACGGCGAGCTACATCGCGGCCACCCCCAGTACTACTGATTAAGGTAATTAATTTATTGTTTGGTTTTAGTTTCCGCCAAAATGAATACAACAAACCCAGGCTGACCGGTTCATAAGCATAATCTACAATCACATTAAAAGGCTGCCCTTCAATAATACTTTCCATACGACCGGGCGCTCCTTTGAAAGATTGTAAAGCTTGGGCTAATTCCGGATACGACAACCCTTGCGTCAACCCAACACCAAAGGCCGTTAAAATATTATCTAAACTCCACTCGCCTAATAATTGACTGGTAAAATGATATTCGCCAATACCAAAATCTAATCCATCAGAGCGTTCAATAATGTTTTCAACTTGGACATGCGCTCTTTGATTATGCTGGCGCGACCAAACAATTTTTACCGGCGTAGCAGCGTGTTCCGCAAACTCCGGGTAATATGATGAATCACCATTCAACACAGCTGCTTTGGAAATAGTCTGTCCGTTTATTATTTTTGTGGGACTTTCAACTAAATGATCAAATAAGCTTAATTTAGCCGCTTTATAATTTTCAAAACCACCATGGGCATCTAAGTGTTCCGGAAATAAATTTGTCCAAGCCACCACATCATAATGAACCCCCAAATGGCGCCACTGTTTTATACCCTCAGATGAAGTTTCCACAATGGCATACTGACAACCAGCCGAAACCATCTGAGCTAACAACTCCTGCAACTGCGTTCGACCTAACATAGTCATTTTGCTGGTGTTCAACCAGTGCTTTTCACCAATGCGAAAATTTGCGGTAGTGGCCATGCCCACTTTATAACCAGCTTGCGTTAAAATATGCCACAGAATATTACAGGTGGTTGATTTACCTTTAGTGCCGGTTACACCGATAATTATTAATTTTTCCGATGGATATTGGTGGCGCCAGGCGGCAAACTTGGCCAATTGTTTATGATAAACACTTACCCAACTATTCGGTAAAATTCGTTTGAGAACAGACTTTATAGCATTCATCATAAACTGAAAAATCTATAAATATATATCAAGTGCGCCAACACCAATGAAATTGTAGTGAACCACAGCACCCATAGAATTAAAGCCAAAAGATTAAAACGCTCTTTAAACCAGCGACCCATTGTGCTGCCACCTAAAGAAAAGGCGGCCAGCGCCACAGCGCTACCAATCAAAGATAACCAAATTGAATTCATTAACCACGCAACCAGCACAACTAAACTAGCCACAAACAACCCTAGTAATATGCGCCGACCGATTGGGATTAAATGTGGTTTTAGGTACTCAATACCAAACATAATAATCCAAATAACCACCACCGTGAAATAAGTAATTGTAATTAACATCATAACTTAATCCGTTTAGCTTCTGATAGCTGGCTCTCATTACCTAAATCATCCACTGCCCGCACCTTATAATAGTAGTTTCTTCCGGCTTGAACCGAACTATCGGTATATTTTTTGCTGCCAAGTAAACTACTAGATATTTTAGTAAATGATCCATTTTTTTTCGTGGAACGATACACATAATAACCTAAGGTGTGCTCGTGTTTTGGCTTGTACCATCGTAAATACACGCCCTGGTCAGTTGGCTGAACTGACTGCCAGGTTGGCCGCTTAATTTTTGTATCAACCAAATATTCAAATTGAGTGATTGGTGAAGTGACGCCGGTAGCATCAAGCGTACAAATCCGTAAACGATAATTGGTTTCATTGCCGTGAACGGACGGTTCAAAAATACGACTGGTTTGTAAATTTCCGTCTGTCGTGGGGTCAACTCGATCACGACCAAAATACAAATAGTATCCAGCAATATCTTCTACACTGGTTGGCTTCGGCCAATAAAAATATGGTGTACTGTCGCGCGTCCGTATTTGAGCCGAAATTTTTGTATGACGTTTATCGGAATGATAAGCCGAGATAGCCACAGCGCCTGGACCGGCACTAGACAATAAATCAAGCGCGGTAGCTGCGTTCACTCGACCGCTCCCTAGCGTAGTATCAGCTAATACATCAGTTGAGTTTACCAATAAATCTGTTAGGGTGGCTGAGTCCAAAGTTGGTTCTACCGCTTTTAACAAAGCTGCCACTCCAACAATCACCGGTGTGGCCATTGATGTTCCAGAAAAATATCCATATGGCTCTGTATAATCGGATGTTGAGTCGTAATAAAAAGTACTTAATATATTGTCACCCGGAGCGGCTAGATCCACGCAATCAGCACCATAATTTGTAAAACTGGCGGCTGCATCAGTTGAATCAACAGCTGCTACGCCTATAACGTCATCATAACAAACTGGGTAATATGGTGTGGTGTTCAAATTTTCAGAATTGTTTCCGGCGGCGGCTACACTTAATAAGCCCGCTGTATATGCCTCGGCCATAGCATCTTCTTCTAAACTACTGGCATAAGGACTGCCATAACTCATATTAAGAATGGTGGCACCGTTAGCTTCGGCATAGGCGATGGCATCTAAAATTGCGCCAATATCGCTTGCTCCATCATCGCCAAAAATGCGCAGCGGCATTAAACTGACTTCCCAATTTATGCCGGCGACACCTTGCCCATTATTACCGGTAGCGCCAATTATTCCGGAAACATGAGTGCCATGTAAAACATAGGTGTCGTTTGGACTAACACTATCTGGGGTCGAGTTAGGATCATTATCGTTATCGATAAAATCCCAACCGTTAACGTCATCAATATAACCATTTTCATCATCATCAATACCATTGTCGGCAATCTCGTCTGAATTAATCCAAATGTTATCAACCAAATCCGGATGGTCAAGATCTATTCCACTATCTATTACCGCCACCACTATAGAACGATCGCCGGTGGTAGTATCCCAAGCGGTGGCAATATCTATATCGGCATCCGTACTCTGTTCTAAATGAAGTTGGCTAGAAAAATATGTATCGTCAGGTGTAACGAATAAATAGCGTTTATAGTTTGGTTCAACCTGTTTAATATGACTATCTAACTGCAACACCGCCACGGCTTGTTCAACGTCACTGACTGGTATAATACTTACTCGATCAGCTAAACTGGTGTTGCTTTGTACACTAGTATTCCACTCAACTAATACTTCTCCGGGTACATAGTCAGTTGTAGTAGCCACGTCAGCCGCGGCATAAGCAGCTAACGGCAAAACTACCGACAAAACCACACCACTGCCGAGAACAATTATTCTATTTAAACGCATAGGTACTGCCCCATATATAAATCTTATTAAATCATGGCTTGATGTATTAAACAATAGTGATGTGCTATAATTTTCTTATGAAAAAAATCTGTTTAATCCACACCGGCGGCACTATTTCCATGATTAAAAATGAAGCTGGGGTTTTAGAGCCGGCTACTCATGGTGATTACATTTTGAATTTCGTTCCAGCCATAAAAAAATTAGCTGAAATTGAAAATATTTATATTTGTCAACTTGATAGTTCAGACATCCAACCGCATCATTGGCGCACCATTGCTCAAACCATTGGTGAACGTTACAACGACTTTGACGGCTTTGTGGTATTGCATGGTACTGACACTATGGCCTATACAGCTACGGCCTTATCTTTTATGTTAGGCAATCTTAGTAAGCCGGTAATTATTACTGGCTCACAATTACCCATCGCTGAAGCCACGTCTGATGGATACAATAATTTATTACATGCCGTACGCATTGCCTGCACAGCGTTAAGTGAAGTGGCAATTATGTTTGGCCATGTTTTATTACGCGGTAACCGGGCAAAAAAAATACATGAATTTAACTTAAACTCATTTGTCTCACCTAATTGTTTGCCGCTGGCGGAAATGGGGGTTGAGCTGCGTTTCGGCGAACACTGCATTGAGCGTCACAATCAGGCACTTAATTTGCATACCAGTTTGGTGACGGATGTTTCTTATATTAAGCTCTTCCCTGGTATTACTAATGCCCATATTCTAGGCATGATCCCGGCGCGCACCAAAGGTATTGTGATTGAAGCTTATGGCGCTGGAAATATTCCGCTGGGTAATGACGGCCTGCAAGAAGCTTTAGAAAATATTATTAATCATGATATTGCCACAGTTATTACCACCCAATGCGTATATGGTAGTGTTGAATATCAGCGTTATGAAGGTGGCTATTTCGCCAAAAGCCATGGTGCGTTAACGGCTCAAGATATGACTAGTGAAGCGGCTTTGATTAAATTAATGTGGGTATTGGCGCAAACTAATAACTATGATCAACTTAAAGTTTTGTACCAAAAGAATTTAGTCGGAGAATTAACTGAACGCTAAGTAAAGCTATAATGGATTTTAAAAAAATACAAAGCTACACACTTATTACAGCCCTGGTTGGTATTACTTTATTGTTCGCCTGGATGATTCGGCCATATATTTACCCAATTTTTTGGGCTGGGGTATTGGCTGCGTTGTTTTATCCACTCTATAAAAAAATCTTACTGCGCTGTCATGGTAAAGCTGGTTTGGCCGCTGGTATTACAGAAATAATTATTGTTCTAATTTTTTTAATTCCGTTTATTGGAATTGTCTTACTAATAATCCAACAGGCTTTTAGCGTCTATAAAGATGTGGCCGCTGATGACGTGCTTGGGCAAGTGACAGGGTATTTTGATGCATTAAAGAATTGGCCAATTTTAAACCGATTAATTTCGTCTGTCGATGTGGCGGATTTGAGCCAACGCCTGGTCAGTGTCAGTTCTGCAGTTACAACCTGGGCCTATCAGCTGGTTGCGAAAGGCGGACAAAATACCGCCCGTTGGTTATTCCAATTATTTATTATGTTATATACGTTGTACTATTTCATGCAAGACGGAGAAAAACTACTTAAACGCTTAATGCACCTTTTGCCATTAGGCGACCGCTATGAATTAATCCTTTATCAACGGTTTGTTTCTACCTCCCGCGCTACTCTAAAAGGCACTTTGTTAATTGGTCTGATTCAAGGCACGATTGCCACGATTGCATTTTTAATTGCCGACGTACCAGCCAGTATTTTTTGGGGCATGATTATGGTGATGCTGGCGATTATCCCCGGAGTTGGTGGCAGTATTGTAATGATCCCGGCAATTGTAATTATGTTACTGTTGGGTAATTATTGGCAGGCAGCCGTGATTGCAGTTGGGTTAGTAATAAGCAGCACCATAGATAATTTTTTACGTGGACCATTAGTTGGGAAAGATGCTCAGATGCATCCATTATTTATTTTCTTTTCAACTTTGGGTGGTATTTTAGCCTTTGGCATTTCTGGTATTGTGATTGGCCCGGTAATTACCGCTTTTCTGTTAAGCCTGTGGCAAATCTACGAAGAGAAGTATAAAACCCAGCTAGAAACAATTGGGTAAAACCGAAACAAAACCGAAGTTATCCACAGGAGTACTTGACCTTCGGTTTTTATTCGGTTAACGTTAATTCATGACTATTACTAAAAAGAAAAAACAGATCCTAGATTTTATTCAGAATTTTCAGTTAGCTAATGGTTACTACCCAACTTTGGAAGAAATAAGAAAAAAAATTGGTGTTAATTCCCTTTCCACTGTCCACCAACATTTAAGTGAGCTTGAGGATCTAGGTATGTTAGAGAGGCATTACGGTGAAGCGCGTCACATGAAAATGACAGATACCCTTACAGAATCGCATGGCATAAATTTACCAATCGTCGGATTTATTGCAGCCGGTTATCCGATAGAAGCAATTGAAGACCGCACGTCAACCATTACTGTACCAAAAAACATGGTACGTGATAAAACTGCGTATGTTTTAAAAGTTAAAGGTGATTCAATGATTGAATCATTAATTGCTGATGGTGATTATGTGGTGGTGGAAAAACAAGATTATGCCAGTAATGGAGATATTGTGGTGGCGCTTTTAGAAGACGGCACCGCCACCCTAAAAGAGTTCCATCGTGAGAAAAATTATGTCCGGTTACAACCCCGTAATGTAAATTATAAACCAATTACCGCTCGTAACGTTGTTATTCAAGGTAAAGTATTGGGTATTATTCGCAAATTTCAATAATATGTCGTATTCACAAACAAGTACCGTTCCAATTGAAATGTTGCCCGGAATTGGTCGACGTACAGCTAAAGTATTACATCGTCTACAAATTCATACTGTTGGTCAATTCAAATCTATGCCAGAGCGCGTACTGGTTGAATTATTCGGACCAAGTATTAGCGCCGTTCATCAAGCGGTACGAGGTTATCAAATTGCGCCACAGCCAGTTAAAGTAAAGACAGCTCAAACAACAATCTCGGCACTGCCTTTTAGTCAGCGGCTACGTTTAGCTACTCAGTTGTTGATGTTGTAAACAGGTCTCGTGGTAGTAAATTTTCTTGCTGCGGAACTCGCTACGCTCAGACAGTCCTCGCTGCGAAAATTATCTACCACTACGACCCTTGATGTACACAACGCAGACGAACGACGGCCGGTATCTTCGAACGACTT
>CAYYTZ010000023.1:0-13431 GCA_964474735.1 uncultured Gammaproteobacteria bacterium
CCGCCCACTGGTTATGCCACGAATGACGATGATGCCAATGATACGATTGCCAATGCCGGTGTAGAAATTTCTAATGATGGAGTAGATAACGATGGCGATGGCGTGATTGATGAAGAAAATACCGTGGCGGAAAATGGGGTTCACCCATATTATGGCATTCAAGATCCAGCCGATGCAACTACTGCTAGTACTAATATAACTAGTGTTACTGGTTTAGCGGCTGGTGTTATTGAAGTAACTTATGCCGATAGTTCGATATATGATTACATAGTTTTTGACACCTCTACCAGCAAGACAACTCTAGTACGACAATATAAAACTACTGGTTATGCAATAGCTTTAGATCGAAAAGGTAAAAAAATTAAACTAGTTAATCTTTATACTGGAGATGCAGCCGATAGTGAAACCCTGCGTAGTAAAGCCGCTACTTCAGCTAATTTTTTACTGGATGATGTTCGCAATGATGGTTCGACTGATGTAGTTGTTACAACTCTTTTGAAAAAAACCGCCACGGTTTATGTGTTAAAAGTAAAAAAGAGTACCGGTAAAGTTAACTTACAGGATTCCACAAAAGTCACTTCTAATAAAGTTGCTACTAATAAAACCAAAGTTAAAAAATCCACTGTTATTTTGCGTTCTAGTAAAAATAAAACAATTGCGGAATTAACAGTAAATAAAAAATACAATTTTACTAACTAAGCTCGTAAAAACTAGAAATATCCCCGGCTTCAACTCCTAAAGAAATACCATCCACGGCCTTGTTTGTTCCGTAGTACTTTTTAAAATTTTCCAAAAGAATGGCGGACATATTATATTTACTATTTATTTACAACTTCGGCGCGTGAAGCAACTTCCGCCCGCAAAGGCAACTTCATAAAAAAAGACGTGCCTTTATTTTCTTCACTTTGGAAGGTGATGATACCGCTATGCTTAACAATAATATCTTTGACGATATAAAGACCCAAACCAGTGCCAATACTATCTAAACTGGTTTCTTTTTTCAAAATATTGGGGCTGCGAAAAAACTTGGTAAAGATAAATTTTTGATCTTTGGTTGGAATACCATAACCCTGATCACTAATGACTATTTCCACATTAGTTGCATCGGCTGAAATATCAACTGCCACGCTACTGTGAGCGGCAGAATATTTAATGGCATTATCAATTAAATTTGTAAACGCGATTTTCATTTTTTCCTTGTCAATTAAGATTGCGGGAATTTCGCCCTGTTCATTAACCAGCAACGTGATATTTTTGGCATCCATTTTTGTTTGCATCATTCTTATCACCTCGTTGATAATTTCTTTGATCTGAATTTTCTCAAATTTATATTGAAATTTAGCTTGTTCAATTTTAGCAATATCTAAAAAGTCATTAATCAATTTAATCATCCGATCAATATTATCTAAGCCATTTTGCCATAAATGTTTTTGCTTTTCCGTGATGGGGCCAAGGTCGCCGGCAATGGTGATATTTAGCAACCATTTCAAACCACTCATCGGCGTGCGCAGTTGGTGTGCCGCAATGGACAAAAATTCACTTTTTTGATTATCAATTTCTTTGGTTTTAGCTAATTCGTCGTGTAAATCTTTTTGCGTAGCAGAAATATCTTCCACCATTTTATTAAACGCGTTCGACAAAATCCCCAACTCGTCCTTACTATCCATATCTATCTTTACCAGTTCGCCCTGACCAAATTTAATCGCTGCATCCTTAATGGTATTTACTGGAGTTGTAATATTATAATGCATAAATATCAACAACAAAATAGTCACAACCACAATAAAGATAACCACTAAAATTAAATATATAGTGACTTGTTCAATTTTATCAGAAATCAACGTTTGACCAGCCGCCACTTTACTTTGAATATCCGTATCAACCCCGCCTTTTAAAAGTTGCGTAAACGAGTTTCGCAAATCTATTAAAGATGAAATTTTATCTTTTAATAAAGGGCTGGTCGGATCACTTTGGTATAAAGCAATAATATCTGCCGTGGTCTGGTTTAAGCCATCAATCTTTTGTTGGACTACGTCAGAATTAAATACGCTACCAGTTTGCCGAACCGGCTGAAAAACATTACTACTTTTTTCTGTAATTTTATCTAAGCTGGCGTAATAATTCTCTAAACTCTCTGGGTTATTGGTTGAAATGTAATCATAACAAGAGAATAAATTATAATTAACCTCATTTTTCAAGTCATTGATGGCAAAATACGACGACAGAGTGACAGTATTCAATTCTTGCAGATTATTTCCCAATTGTTTAGTGGTGGTATAACTAAAAACCCAAGAAGTGATGACAATAAAAATCAAGACCGAGTAGCTAATCAAGAAGCGATTAACAACTTTGATGTTTTTAACGGCTTTTAATAATTTTCTAATCATCCGATTGCTTTGCAGTGTACCATAAATAATAATTTTATGATACACTTTACCGATGAATAAACTCATCTTTAAATTGCTGCAATACTTTTCGCCGCTTGACTCGTTAATTAAGCCTTTGCCGTCTTATCAGGACGAAATGAAATTGATTCTTTTGGGCACCGGTGACCCGATAAGTAGTCCACATCGCTCTAAAGCGGCCAATTTAATATTAGTCGGAGATAAAACTTTTTTGGTTGATTGCGGCACAGACACCGTTAAACAAATGTTAAAAGCGCATGTGCCAGTTGAGCGCATCGACGGCGTTTTTTTTACCCATCAGCACTCTGACCATAACGCCGGTTTTATTGATTTATTAATTACCGCCAGCCATTTTCGTCAAGAAAAAATGCATCGCGTCGGGCCGCTGCCGGTTTATGGCCCTACCAATACCAAAGAAATTATTTCTAAAATGATTGAGGCTAATTCCTGGGATATCAATCTGAGACTGCAACAAGGCGGCAGAGCCATCCTATCTTTCGCTGTAAATTTTATTGAAGAAAATGAAGGTATCATTTATGAAGCTGACGGCCTAGTGATAAAGGCTTTTTTGGTTGACCACGGCGTAATTAAGCCGGCCATCGGCTATCGCTTTGAATATAAAGATAAAGTAATTGTTATTTCCGGCGACACTAAACCATGTGCAAATTTATTAAAAAATTATCAAAACGCCGATATCTTATTGCATGAAGCCTACAGTAAAAGTTGGGTTGAACAAGTGGAAAAATATTTTCCGACTTTTAAGGAAAAAATAGCTACTACTTTAGAATATCATTCTTCTACTCTAGAAGTGGCGGAAGTAGCCAAAGCGGCTCAAGTAAAACATTTGGTTTTCACTCATTTGATGCCAACTCCAACTCCATTCATTTTTTTTGAATGGCATTGGGCCAAAGGCGTGAAAAAAATATATAAAGGGAAAGTGACAGTTGGCCGTGATCTGATGAAATTGTAAAATTCTGACAAAAATAACAAAGCGATTGGCTGAAAAGCTAATGTAGTGTATGATGTTAATTAATTTCTTATAACACCTTATGGCAAAACGACGCGGCGCACTAGGTAGCGCAAAAAAAATTAAACATCCTCATAAAACAAAAAAACGCTTGGCCATCAAAGCGTTAATGTTGGCAGCGCGCAAAGGCAAAAAGGGTAAAAAACGTAAGTAGAATTGCAGAATAAATAGTCAATTTGCAGTTATAGTAGGCGTTTAGTTCTAATGCAGCTATACTATTCAACATGAATAAACCTTTTTAAATTTCGTTATGGTTTAGTTTATTAATTGGAGTTGGTTGTTCAACAAAAACTTCTAATGATAATGCGGATAACTATGATACAACTGCCGAGAATCAAAGAAGTGCTGCTTTTGAAAAAAATATGCAGGCTGGATCAACAATATCATACGTAAAAGACCTGCAAATATCTAACTTACCAGAAGATATCTTCCCTCAATAAGTTGCCGGTTTATAATATAGCCTTGATAATGGTAAGTCTTGGGATAAATTTTATGTTATAAATTTAGAACTTGTCAGAAGGGATAATGATTATACAGATAAGATTAGAGACGAAAAAATTTATTGGAATGTAGTGGGCATTTTTATTAAAGATGGAGCTATGTATATAGACATAGCAGATGAAAGAAATAATCTATTTCGTAAGTATGTAGGACAAAATGGTCTTGAATTTACAACTGGTTCTGGTCAACATTGTTATATTTTTTCTGCGACCAATTACTATTCACCTAGTCCACAAGATCGTCAAAACACAAACCCAGATAGTCTAGCTCCGTCGACCACCTGCGATTATGGTAAACCACCAATAGAAGTCACCATACATTAGTTACTTCATACCTGACTAGCATCGCACGTTATTGAGTAATCCGCTATACTGCAGCAATGCAACAAACCAAGGCTCTCGAATATCTGCAATCCGGCCGTAATGTATTTTTATCTGGCCCCGCTGGTTCCGGTAAAACCTATTTGTTGAACGATTTCATAAAATGGGCTAAACGCTCTGGTAAAAATATGGCCATTACTGCCTCTTCTGGCATTGCGGCTACTCACTTAGGCGGCACCACCATTCATTCTTGGTCGGGTTTAGGTATTGCCGAGTACATTTCTGAATATGCCCTGGATGGTTTACTGCAAAAACAATATTTGCATACCCGGTTTACTACCACGGACATTTTGATTATTGATGAGATCTCCATGTTTGATGCCAACCGTCTGGATTCCGTCGATAGAATTCTGCGCGCTATCAGAAATAATCATGATCCTTTTGGCGGCATTCAAGTAATACTATCTGGTGATTTTTTCCAATTGCCACCAATCACGAAAGGAAATACACCAGCGCGCTTTGCTTTTGAATCCCAAGTTTGGAACGAACTTGACTTGGTTATTTGCTATTTAGATTTAGTCTACCGCCAATCTGACGATCCCCTTTTATCTATTTTACAAGATATTAGAAGTAGCGAAGTAACCGAACAAACTGTTGAACAGTTACAAGCCAGACTTGATGAACCATTGCCTGATCACCTAACCCCCACCCGGCTCTATACTCATAATATTGATGTTGATGCGATGAATCTGACCGAACTGGCCAAGCTTCCGGGCGAACAAGTACAATTTCAAATGACGAGCACGGGAAAAAAAGATCAAGTGAAATTGTTAAAAAAATATTGCATGGCACCGGAGGCACTGGCCCTTAAAAAAGGGGCCGCCGTGATGTGTGTAAAAAATAATCTTAAAGCTGGCTATGTTAATGGCACTCTGGGAACCGTAACCGATTTTGAGTATGGCGCGGTAGAAATTCAAACCGCTGAACAAAAACTTATTACCCTTTACCCGGAAAGTTGGGTTATCGAACAAGACGGAAAAAAAATTGCCCAAATTAGTCAGCTACCTTTGCGTTTAGCCTGGGCCATTACTGTACATAAAAGCCAAGGCATGACGTTAGATGAAGTAGAAATTGATTTATCCAAATCGTTTGCTCCGGGTATGGGGTATGTAGCGTTATCGCGCGTTAGGACATTGGCCGGTTTATATTTACGCGGCATCAACCAACGAGCTTTATTTGTAGAACCACGCATTACCGAACAAGATCGCTTTTTTCTAGAGGCGTCAAAAACTTTTGAATAATCTTTAGCGTAACACTTCCTGCAACAATTCCTGCATCCCCATCCGTTTTTTGGTGGAGAATGGAACCACTTTATGGCCATCAACTAGGGCGCGAACTTTAGCTAGTTGTTTTTTGTAATCGGGGTGACGAATTTTATCTATTTTATTGGCCACAATGATAAAAGATTTATCATGCGCTTCAAGCTGTCTAATCATATCCAAATCTTTATCGGTGGGACCAACTTCGGCATCAAGAATCAGGACGATCTTTTTTTGCTGATATTCTGATTTGAATAAATACCATTGGATAACTTTTTGCAGCCAATCACGATCATCTTTTGATACCTTAGCATAGCCGTAACCCGGCAAATCTAAGAAATATGTATCACGGTTGATTAAAAATAGGTTTATCTCCTGCGTGCGACCAGGAAACGAACTGGTGCGCGCTAATTTTTTTTGATTGGTTAGTGAATTTATCAAACTGGATTTACCGGAATTCGAGCGGCCAATAAAAGCAATTTGCGGATAAGCCTCATCCAACGCTTCGTCTGTGCCAACAATCCCCTTAACAAAAGTAGCGATTCTAATATTCATGTCTGCATCATAGCAGCAAACCCCCAAGATAGCGATTAAGGTTGAACTACCTATGTTCAATTTGAGTATTATGCTTTATCATGATCCTATCTTCATGACAATATTCAACGGGGATAAAAAAGTTGGTAAAAATATTTTTTACACGTTAGAACAACGGTTTGTTACTTGGTCCGTGCCAAAAATACCTAAGTGGCTGCAAACCTATCATCTTACTTTATTAACCTTAGTCTGGAGCGGCATCATTGTGGTGGCCAGCTATCTGGCTAAAGATAATATTCAATGGCTTTGGTTGGTTTCGTTCATGATTGTTTGCCAATATTTATCGGATTTGTTGGATGGCGCGGTTGGTCGGTATCGCAATACTGGTTTAATTAAAATGGGGATACTACATGGACCACTATTTAGATTATGTTTTTACTTGCGCTATTCTGATTGGCTATAGTTTTATCATTCCGGACAAATTTTTTAACATGTATTTTTTTGTCTTGGCAGTTTTAAGTGCTTTTATGATTAATTCATTTTTATCGTTTGCGGCCACTAATCAATTTCGCATTACTTATTTTGGTATTGGGCCTACAGAAATTCGCTTACTTTTTATTATTATTAACACTTTATTAATTATATTTGGAAAAACCTATATCGGTCCTGCCCTGCCAGTTGTGCTAGCGGCAGCCTGGATTTGTTTAAATATTGTGGTCTATCGCACTCAAAAAGAATTATGGCAAAATGATATAGCCACAAAACATTGAAATTTAAAATAACGTTTCGCATGTAACTATCAATAGTCTGATATAAAAAACGCAAGCAAAAGCGCTGTTTATAGTGCGAATACTTCAAAATCAACCACCCCGCGGACTGTCGCGGAGTGATTGATTAACGTTAAGATTATTTTACGCCAGTAGTTTTAAATTTTTTCCAATTGGTGTAATTAGAACAAAGATTCTTATTACAAGCTTTAACACGAACTTGATAACTGGTGCCACTTAGCAAGTCAGATAAAGCGCGCTGCGTTTTATTTATATTTTTTATCTTTACCCACTTAGCTTTTTTTGTGACGCCTTTTTTACGCACCTGTAAAACATATTTAGTGGCTCCATCGGCCGCTTTCCAATCTACCAAGGCAGATTGTTTTTTGATTTTCTTGATTTTTAAAGCGGTCGGCAGATTAGGCGTGCCATCATCAACTGTAGTTACCGCAAATCGAGACAAATGTTTTGTTTGAATAACCATTTCAGCATCATTAGCCGAAGCTACTACGCCATCACTTAAAAAAGTCTGTAAATCTGGTTGATAATAGGCGCCAATCATTTCGGTTGTATCAACATTTTGGGTAAATTCTTCGGCTAGTGGCAAAGTTACAGTGGCCGGACTATTTAAGGTTTTTACCGGCATACCATCTTCGTCCACTACCGTCACGTCATAAGACAAACCAACTTGACTAATGTCTCCGGTATTACCAAACGAAATCACCGGTTGTAAAGTTGCCGTAATTTCACCAGAAAAGCTAGCCGCGTAAGCCGGAATGCTCACCGCCGCACCATCAGTATTGCTCACAATCAAGGGCTCATCGGCCGGACCAGAAACGGTCGTCGCTGTTGGAAAATCCAATCCGGTATTTTTTAAGACAGGATCAAAATCATTACTACCACTTTTAATCACTACCGCAGCTTCGTCCACAAATACTTTGCCGTTTTTCACACCAGTAACAATGGCTTGCCACTCGCCCGTTGGCAGGGCACCGGAATATTCACCATTTGAATCCGCCGTAAATGTTTCGGTACCACCGGTGGTTGAATAAAACGTAACACTAGCTGAATCAAACCCAGAACCAACATCTCCGGCTACTGTGCTACCGGCTGTTTTATACTCTCCAGTCAATGCCGTCGTATCACCAGCTGTAACAGTAAAATCCACGGCTGCTGGCTCGGAGTATTCGTCAACATCTGGATTGGTACCAACGTAAGCCGTAAAATCACCCTTAGGCAAAGCGGCCGTCACTACTCCGGTAGCGTCCGCACTGGCGGCGATTTGAATAATCTTGTTCTGATCCACTGGATCGCCAGTTTCAAGCGCAGCGGCTTGTAAAGCAGGTAGGTTCGTAAATAGTACTGGGGCTTCCACCACCGCCGCACCATTTGGATCTGTTACAGTAACTTCAACCGTTCCGGCTTCCACATACATTGGTACATCAGTAGTTTTTGCATCACCTGCCACTACATCTACACTGATACTACTGGTATTTTGCGGCAACACGGTAGCTTCGGTATCATTTAACTGCGGAACCAAAGTCCATTCGCCTGGACCAACCATCAATTCAAACGAACCATCAGCGGCAACATCAGCAGTTTCTACGGCGCCGGAAGTTGGATCCATAGCCATGATTTTAGATTTATCACCCAACTCCGTATCTAACTGCTCACCGGAAAAATTTGTTATGTTACCACTAATCGAGGCCTCATCCGTAGATGTGCTGATATTAGCTTGAACCATGCTGTTAGGATTTACCGGCACAGCTACTGTTTCTGAAGCAAACACTTCTGCTCCGGGTTGCGGCACAAATTGTAATTGCATTTGATCATCTGGTAGATCAGCTGTAGATATTTTTAATTCAAACGAACCGTCTGGCTCTACTGGCGCCGTAAATTCAACTGTTTCACCTTTCACTACTACGGTTCCAGGCACATTCTCTATTACTGCATTATTAACATCAACGATTGATCCGGTTATTATTGTATCGGCAACTTCAACTTCTATTGCCAGACCTTCTGCCGTTGGATTGGCGGCTGTTAAAGTAGCCGTCGCTGATTGCGTTGGAATATATGAATTATTATTTACAGTAATTGCATAAGTACCATACGCCACGTTGGCCATTGAAAATTCACCAGTAGCTCCGGTGTTTCCGGTGGTTCGGTTACCATTATCTACATTTGAAGCAACTACTTCAACATTCGACATGGCCACACCACCAACCGTCACCGTTCCGCTAAGTTGACCAACATTAACCGATGCCTGAATAGTACCAATATTATGGGTACCGGGCTCGTCTGATACAACAAATGTGGCTGTAGCTGGATCAAATGATTGACCAGTCAATTGCGCATCGAGGGCAGATACTTTCCAAACCCCTGGTAATAAATATAACTCTGACAAACCGGTGGTTGGGTTTACTTTGCGCGATGTGCTAATAGAGCCATATTTTCCACTAAAACCTTCAAAATAAGCATCACCAACCATGCCGCTATTTAATGCCACGCCCGAGGCGTCAAGTAAAGTAACTTGCACTTTTTGCTCGCTTCTGGCTACCACAAACTCTAAATCAACACTTTCGGCTGTACTATCATTAGCAAATTCCACCTTAATTGGGGCCGTAATCGAAATCCAGGGATATCTTTCGGCATTAGTTTCGCTAAAATTAGCATCTGCTTTTACAATCCATTCCCCGCCAGACATGCTTAAATCTCCGCTACCGTTAGCAAAATCTTCTTGCACCTGTGAAGCACTCTCACCTTGAACCAAGTTTATTGGTTGAGCCGTCACCTGGACATTATCAACCAACTGACCATCTTCATAGAAGACAGAAATATTAACGGTTTTGGCAGCAATTTGATATTGAAAATTAATTGTTTGGGTTGTGCCTGACCAAATAAAATTTTGCGTTTGGGCTGAGCGATAACCCTCAAAAGAACGTGGTTGAATACTTACGGGAGTACCATCGGCTAAAGACGAACCTTCGATACTACATGAATAATTTCCACTGGCATCGGCTGTAGCGATAGAACTACTTCCTTGATTGTTTTCTCCGGTTAGACAATCAATTTGCACTCCAGCCAACGGCGCATTGGCTTGATCGGTAACCTGTCCAGAAGCCACTATCACTGCGGCTGTAACTGGTTGAGCGACATAAAAAAAACTGACAATCACTGTCAGTATCGCTAACCATGGAATTAGCTTACCTTTTAATTGTGCTGCATTAAATAAAACATTTCCTCTCATAAATGTATATTTATTATTAAAAACAATAATGTTAGTATACCACCATTTTTTATTTGTACAAAATGCAATAACAGATATATGGGTGACCACGGTCCTGACCCACCTGCACTTTAACTTGGATACAACTGCAGTGCATCATACACAATTTTGTTCCGTTCATAGTTCATTTGTTCCCACTAATATTTCATGAAGCTTCTGCGAAGTCTCACGGGAAATATGGACAAAACAGAGACGCTCCATTTTCTGAAAGATCTCAAGCGGCACATGCGCGGACGAAAACTGCTTTTGCTATGGGACGGGCTTCCTCAGAGCGAGCGGATTGTATATCATATCTAAGCTATGTGGAAAAGGTCAGTAGTAGGCTGTAAAATTTATATTTGAAGCACCGCTGCAGCCATTCGATCCATTAACCATTAATGTGCCAAATAATTGTGTGTCTGATATAGCACTAACATTCCAAGTTCCCATGACAATGAATGGTTGGTGAGTTAACACATCAAGTGCCGTCCCCAGGTACATATTAGGAAACGAACTGTATAAATTAGTCTCAAACGTTTGGTTCAAATTTAACGATCCAGGTGTACCGCCAAAGAACAAGTTCATTGGTGCTGGCCCGCCACCGGTAACACTTAAATTTGCACTACCTAGGGGCATACCAAATAGGTTAGCTGTCTCAACTGGCGTACTGTCGCACATGAAAGGAGTATACTGCAACAACCAATACCCTTGATGTGGCACATAGATTGGTGGTCCAGTTGGAGTTTGCAAATTCATGCTGATAGGAAAATCACCGGCACAGCCAGCGCCTTGCATGTGCAACCATCCAGTCATTATTTCCTGATCAACAACATCTAATTCGAAACTGACGGTTCCATATGTACTCTGTGTCGGGAAACTGTACGATGGACTTTCGTAATGCGGATTGGCATAACCAGAACGCATAAAGTAAACTGAACCAGTATCAGCTGTTAATGTCCCAGCCATGCCGTAGTCTGTAGTGGTAAAGTTGACTAGACCACTTGCACTAACATGGCCTAGAGTTAAATCACAATTAAGATTACCAGCATTGGCGGTCATTTGATAATTCCACTGTCCGGTAGTTGGATAAACGGTAGTTGGATTATCTGGCAACGAGTACAACATATGCATAGAACCAGTGTTGGTTGGTTTTTCTAAGCCGCCAGCATCTTTATCGTCGATGGTAAAGCCTAAGTAGTCCAAATCAGAAATATCTTCTTTAATATTACAGTCAGTATTGGTTACTTCTGCCGCAATAATTCGTTTTTCGCCAAGATTATTCCAAGTATAAAAACCAATTTTCTCGGTGCCGCGACCAGTCCAGACTAAATCACAAGTTGCGACATCTTTACTTGGAGTGACCAGCAACTTAATTGCATCGTTTACGTAAACCCAGCTAGCGGATATGTTAATATTTTTTTCAATCGGCTGTTGTTTATTTAATTGGGTGATTGCCGGTTGCGTAAGCTGATAATTACTAGCAGTGGGAAAACGATCAATCCACCAAAATAATATAGCTATTAGGCTAACTACAAAAAGCGTCAAGATGATTATAATTATTATTTTTTTATTTACACCAGCCCTTTTTTTCATACTAATCATATTGGCTATAATCGTATCACGCATTTACATCATCGTCTATTTAGAACAAATATTTAATACTGGGCGCAACTATTTTGCCTTATTCAAACGAAATTAGCGGCTAAACCAATGGCTGACGGGGGCTGAGTTTGATATTTTCATTTAATGAAATTTTCTCATTGATGCTATAATAAAATAGTCCAGTTCGATGCCCTAATTCGTCTTAATATTATTTTATGTGGAGGAACCTAATCTTGAGCGGCATATTATGTGGCTTCGTTTTTTTATTTATTGCTAAACCAATACAAGCCGATACTTACTATGTAAATTCTGTTAGTGGATCGGATACGAACGTTGGTAGTGCAGCATCGCCTTGGCAAACACTGTCCCATGGAATTGGCCAAATTCAAGCTAGTGATACGTTATATCTAACTGGTCTATTTGTATATGGCGTTGATTATTCTGACACTCTATCTATTCCAGTTGGTTTGTCTGGAACAACCGCTAGTCCTACTACTATTGCGGTTTGGCCAGATCAAAGTGCCAGTCTGGATGTGCTGACTATGCAAACTGTATTACAAGTATATGCAAGTAACTTAGTAATTTCTGGTCTTATTTTTAAGGCCGGCGAAATAGATAGCACTGGGGCAACCGCCATAACCCTGGAAAATGGTGTAAGTAATGTAACTATTCAAAATTGTACTTTCAATTATTCCGATGGATCATCGGGCATTACTACGATGGGTAATAATGATCAAATCACTATTCAAAATAACAGCGTGTCTGGTATGGCCTTTACCGGTTTTAATTTGATTGGTGTGACTAATTCAACCGTGACTGGTAATAGCGCTACAAATAATTTAGGTGGATACTACGGCATTATAAATCTAGATAACGTCCAAAACGTGATTGTTACAAAAAATTATCTATATGATAATGATGAAGCCGTGGCAGGTATACAAATAGATAATAATAGCAATAACGTTTTAATATCCAATAATATTTTTACGGATAATTTCAGTTATGCTTATGGCGTATTCAATCAAGGCGGCAGTGACATAAATGTTATTAATAATACCTTTCATGCCAACTATGGTGGTGTGGGTGATACTGGTGATGCCGGAAATGACACTACCATAAAAAATAATATATTTACCGGTAATGTCCGGGCACTTTATTATGCAACTGGTACACCACTGATTGCGGATTATAATTTATTTTACAATAACGCCGTGGGTTATGTTGGATCAGATGAATATTATACTTTAGCAAATTGGCAAAATAAAACTAATCAAGACCGTAATTCGTTTGATGATGACCCGCAGTTTGACACGACTGGTTATGGCGCTTCCTCGTTTGCCTTAACCGCTGATTCAATTGCTATAGATCATGGCACCGGCGTTGTAGAAATAGTTGATGATTATGAAGATAATGCCAGACCAGTCAGCGCTTATTATGACATTGGCGCTTATGAATATGGAGTTGATTTTACACCTACCCAAGTAAAAAAAGTGCAGGTACCAAAACAACATCTCCAAGTCACCCAGAAAAAAATAAAATGGAAAAAAGTTACCAGTGCGAATTCATATATTGTTAAATTAATGAATGCTAAAAATAAAAAAATCCGTGCCATAAAAAAAATTACTACCAACAACTACACTAGACCTGTTGCCATTTAATCTATTCCACAAACAACCCGAACAGAACCGAAG
>CAYYTZ010000024.1:0-12866 GCA_964474735.1 uncultured Gammaproteobacteria bacterium
ACCTTGCTTCCCCAATTCAATGGAACTGAGGCTCTTTAGTGCTTTGTGCCAAATGGCCAACACACCTAGCGCAATCACGGGCGCGGACCGGTTGCAGATTTTTTCCCTGCAACATCATGGACAGTGCGTTCGCTTTAAGTGTTACCGCTAGACTCTCACCGGTCTCTAGCTCGCTGTGGTACACGATCAAAGTTACTACTCTGTCGTCATCGATTTTAATTAAACGTTGAAAAGTACATTCCCGAAAAATTGAGTAAACGCATTCTAGAATGTGCAGAAAAAGTTGTCAAGCGCTGACGGGACTGTATACTACAATTTATGATTACGGTTTTAGCTTTTGGCACCTTTGATAAATTCCACGTTGGTCACCAGTGGTTTTTACAGGAGGCAAAAAAATATGGCGACCGCTTAGTTGTGGTAGTGGCGCGGGATCATAATGTCCAACTAGTAAAAGGACGGCTACCAAAATATAACGAACAAGACCGTCTGGCCACCGTGCAAGGTTTTAGCGCCGTGGCAGAAGCCAGACTGGGATTGGAAGATTATAGTAAAAAAGACACCATTATTGCTACAGTGAACCCAGATATTATTTGTTTAGGTTATGATCAAGCGCCTAACTTTAAAGCTTCGGCGGCAAACATTAGCGTAATTCGATTGCCGGCTTACCATCCGGAAAAATACAAGTCTAGTTTATTACAATAATCACCCTATATCTTGACGCCTAAAAACACATCCTTGCAAATAAAGCTTAATTTTGTTAGGCTATCTTGGTTATTATTTCATTCAACTAGCTAAAAATACACTCATGCCAATTAAAGCTACCGCCTTTAAATCCGTCCGTCAGACAGCCACTCGAACCGAACGCAACCGTGATCGTAAACGTGCCGTTAAAGAAGCTACCAAAACCAGCCTAGCTGCTATTACAAAAAATGCAGCTGATGCACTAAAAAAAGTCCAAGCTGCCTGCCGGGTAATTGATAAAGCTGTGCAAAAAGGCACCTTGCACCGCAATACTGGCGCACGCAAAAAGTCTCGCTTATTGAAGCGGCTTAATGCAATTCTGAAAAAATAATTTTACTTCCGCTCTGCCAGCGTGGCCGCCACCACCCAACGATCCAGCAACAAAACTGGTTCCAGGGCGGTGGTTTTCATTTGATAGTCAATTTCCGTTAATCCAGTATGAAGTTCTTTTAAATGTGCTGCACTAAAACGTTTAGCATGATCACGCGCTTTCGTCCGCGCATAGGGTGAAACATTCGTGGCAAAACTACCCTCCTTGGCTTGAATTAACAATTCAATTTGGCGCGCTAACATAGTGAGTAAATAAAATGAATTTGCCCCGGCTCGAAATTGGTCATGCAATAATTGGAGTGCGCGCTTAGTTTGTTTGGCGGCTAACGCATCACTTAAATGAAAAATATTATCATCCAGCGGCGAGGCTACATACTGCTGCACCAGTTCTACCGAAATATCCGGTTTGGTATGAATCAACTGCTGCACCACACTATTGAGCGCCCATAAATCCGTTCCATGCGCCTGCACCAAATACTGTACAGCGGCCGGTGAAATTTTTCTTTGCTTGGTGGTAAACCGACGTGTCACCCACTGCATCACTTCGGTAATTGTTAACTCAGGAAATGATTCAATCTTACTGTCTTTTACTAATTGTTCAGCCAAAACCACTGGCAAATCGTTGATAGCCGGCACCACAATTACAGCAATAGCATCTTCCCCAATTTGACAAAGCTGTTGTCCGGCATGGGCTTGCTCGGCTGCTTTTAACGTTTCTAAATGATACACCACCACAAACTGTTTTTTAGTAAATAACCCACTTTGTTGCAAAGCCGCATGTAGGTCTTGAATAGTTGCATCGGTAAAATCAATAGTCGTGGTAGTGTAATTATTTGGATCAAACTTTGCTCTAAATGCAGCTTGCAAGCGCTGAATACGTTCATGAATTCTAAATCGATCGTTACCTTGTAGAATAATGCGCATATTAGAGTTCGTTCCAATGTTTACCAATACCAATATCGACACTTAATGGCACTTTAAGTTTAACCACGTGCTCCATTACTGCTTGAATTTCTTTAGCGACACGTTCCGCGTGCGCTTGGGCTGCTTCTAGCACCAATTCATCGTGCACTTGTAACAACATTGTCGCCACAGTGGTTTGCTCTTTTAATTTTTTTGCGACCGCTAACATGGCAAATTTCATAATATCGGCAGCGGTACCTTGCGCCGGCATATTAATGGCGGCTCGTTCAGCAGCGGCGCGCACCAACGGCATGCCGGAATTAATATCTGGTAAATAACGCCGACGACCATAAAGGGTTTCTACATAACTAAATTTGCGGGCAAACGCTTTGGTTTCTTCCACATAACGTTGAATGGCTGGGTGTAAAACAAAATATTTATCCAAATATACCCTAGCTTCTTCATTGGAGATTTTGGCATCGCGCGCTAATCCATATGCTCCCATCCCGTACAAAATTCCAAAATTAATTGATTTGGCAGCCCGGCGCAGCTCTTTGGTAACCTGATTTTCGGCAACATTGTTCATTTCGGCGGCGGTTTGCGTATGAATATCGGCTCCCCGCAGGAACCCCTGAATAAACGCTTCGTCATCGGCTAAATGAGCAATCACCCGTAACTCGATTTGTGAATAATCTAACGATATTAATAATTTCCCCGGTGACGCCACAAAGGCTTTCCGTATTTCGCGTCCCAATTCCGTTCGAATTGGAATATTTTGCAAGTTTGGCTCGGTAGAAGATAACCGGCCAGTGGCGGCAATAGTTTGATTAAAACTGGTGTGAATCCGTTTAGTTTTTGGATTGACCAGTTCCGGCAAGGCATCAACGTAAGTTGATTTTAATTTCGTCACTTCACGATAATCACTGATTAAATCAATAATTGGATGCAAACCACGCATTTTTTCTAATTCACTGGCGGCGGTGGAAACCCCAGTTTTGATTTTTGCTAAACCACTGGTGGCAATATGTAAACGATCGAATAAAATTTCCTTCAATTGTTTAGGTGATGAAATATTAAACTCGCTACCGGCCAATTTGTATATTTTCTTTTCCAAATTTGCCACACTGTGGGCGAGCTCTTTGCTCATAGTGCGTAAGAACGGTACATCAATGGTTACGCCAGCCAGTTCCATGGCGGCCAGTACCGGAATTAAATCTACCTCTAATTGCAAAATGGCTTCTAGTTTGGCTTGGGCAACTCGTGGGCGCAAAGTCTCGTACAAGCGCCAAGTATAATCAGCATCTTCCGCAGCGTAAAACGCTAATTTACGAATTGGCACTTCGGTAATTAATTGTGCGGTCTTACCCTTACCGACCATTTCGGTATACGACATCATTTCATAACCAAATTCAACAAAAGCCAAGGCATCCAACCCATGGCCGCGTGAGCCCGGATTAAGCACATACGATGCCAACATGGTATCGTAGGCAATTGGTTGCACCGTAATCTGACTGGTAGCCAATAAAACTTTATAATCAAATTTAATGTTATGACCAACTTTTCCAATAGCTGGATTCTCTAATACTGTTTTAAATAAATGAACGAGTTCGCCTTTAATGAAATATGCCTCACCGGCTCGCAGCGCAATACTGAACCCGACTAATTTGGTTTGGAGTGGATCCAGACTGGTTGTTTCGGTATCGAGCGCAAAAATATTTACTGCTTCAAGTTTGGCGATAAGTGTTTCAGCTTCGACAATAGACTCAATCAATATATAGCTGCTCTCCCCTAACCAATCTTTTTCTACACCGCTGGCGTCTGCTGGAGTTGCCGCTGACATCATTGAACCAAGCGTTAGCTGGCCAGAAGTAACTGGCATATCCGGCAGATGATTCAAAAGCGATTTAAATTCTAACTTTTGCACTAATTGCACAATTTTTGCTCGGTCGTATGGTTGAATCGCCAATTGATCTAAAGTAACTTTTAGCGGAACGGCCCGATCAATCGTGGCCAGTGTTTTTGATAATTCAGCATCGGCGCGACCGGCAGCTAATTTTTCGCGGAGGGCACCTTTGTAGTCTGCGGCGTGTTTGAGTACAGCTTCTAAATTGCCGTGTTCAAGTAGTAAGGTGGTAGCAGTTTTTTCTCCAATCCCACGAATGCCCGGGATATTATCTGACGTATCACCGCGTAACGCTTTGTAATCAACTACTTGCTGTGGTGTTAAACCGTTTAACTTGCGCTCAACTTCGGCCGGATCATAAATTACTGTATCACTCACGCCTTTGCGCATGGCATAAACAAAAGTGTGGTCATCAACCAATTGTAGTGCATCCATATCACCAGTGACAATATATTTATTAACATTTTTTGGCAGCACCTGCGTTAATGTGCCAATCAAATCATCAGCCTCGTAACCCGTTTGACTAAACGTGGCAAAATTAAACGCTTCAACTATTTCTTGAATAATTGGGATCTGTAGATAAAGTTCATCTGGCTGTTTTTTTCGCGTGGCCTTATATGCTTTGTACAGTTTATGTCGAAAGGTTGATCCGGGTGCATCAAACACTACGGCCACATGGGTTGGTTTTAATGTGCGCAACATTTTAAACAAAATCGTTAAAAAACCATAGACGGCATTAACCATTAAACCATCTTTAGTGCTTAGAGGCGGTAAGGCATGAAAAGCCCGATGAATTAGGGCATGGGCATCAATAATAGCGACGGTAGTTTTTTTGGTCATGGTTTAGGCAGTATAGCAAAGTAAACAGCAAAAAACAGCCTACCGGCACCTTTAGTCAAGTGGCCGCTTTTCAACGAAAATCAGTTTAATTAACTAAGCCGCTAATTGCAACCATAGCCGAATCTGGTTAAGCCAGGTTCGACGCGCAATGCCCATATAAATGGGGTCACCGCCTTGGTGCAGATGTAGCACAGCGTATTCGATAGACATATTTTTTTTGTTTTTATTTTCGAGCCTTTTGAACTATGTCGATAGTATAGCAAAAAAATCACGACTTGTCGAGTGCTCTCAATGCGCTATACTATCTATATGTTCAACCCGCAAACAAAATCTGCCCTCCATCAAACGGCACGCTTCGGCAAAGTAGATGCTCCGGCTGTTTCGGAAGAAACTCTGGAGTGTTTTCATAATCTTTATAGTCGAACAATTGAGGGGTCGGACGACATCCATGCCTTAGTATTAGGTGCCACACCAGAGTTGCGCGATATTGTATTGTCGTATGGCCATCAGCTAACAACAGTAGATCGTGACGAAAAAGCGCTGGAAGAAAAATCCGCTCAGATGCATTACCAAAATCATCCCAATGAACAAATTATTCTTTCTGACTGGTTTAATCTGCATTTGCCGAAAGATGAATTTGATGTAATTTTAGGTGATGGTGTATTGACTGCACTTTCCAAAGCCGACCAGGCCAAGTTACTAGATATTTTACATGAAACCTTAAAACCGACTGGGTTTTTGTTGCTGCGCGAAGGAGCAGTATTTCATTCTCGTCCGCGTTATGCGCCCAGTGTACATATTAATGAATACCGGTCTGGTCAGTATTCTTTATTTGATCTATTTTTTGGTTTGCGTCTTTACAATGAAAATTTTAAAGCCATTGATGTAAATACTCGTCGCACAAAATTATCCGAATTCACTAAAAAAATCGATGAGTATTATGAAAGTGGTTTATTATCTGAAGTTGAACGTACTAAATTGTTATCAATTGGTGATGAGTTAGAACACACCTTGTTGCATAAAGAAGATCTGGAAACGCTGCTTAAACGTTTATTTTTCCCCAAAGATGTGATTCATGATATTGGCTCTGGCCATTTGAGTCCGTGGTATTTTTTTCTGACTCAGCCGAATGACCAAATAGCTTTTCCAGAACATGTGCCCGCGCGCGAACCCAATCGCGTAACCGAGTATTTTGCCACAGCCAGCGACCAAGGCCAAGACTAACCAAACCAAAACCCAGTGCCAACCATGGCCAATATGGGGCCACGGAGGTGATAGTTTGTTCAATTGGTCGTATCGCAGTGTCCGTAGCTTCAATCCCGCTATTATTTTGTGCGCTACCATCTATTGATTGATCTGTCGTTATTGTTCCACTGCCTGTTTCGGTTGGCACACCAAAAACTACATCAGCAGTTGAGCGCGGCCAAACTTGAACACCATCGTCAGTTACTACTAAAACTCCAATCACACTGACATACTCATCTTGTATGAAGCTTGCCGTACTGATGCCCGTACCACGCTTAATATATAGAGCTGTGCCGGTATCCAAGGTAATTGTGCTGCCACTTTTTAATGAAATTGTTCCGCTGGTAATCACTAGGCGACCGGCGTTAGTCGTTGTATCAGACAAATCTGCGGCTGGAGTAATTGCTTGATTCTGCGCAATGATCACTATATCCTCGGCTGTTGCAATATTTATTTTTGCCTCACCAGAACTGGTACCACGCGAACCTGTCACAGTAACAACATCACCGACTGCTAAAGTTGGGAAATCCTTGTCGGCGGAATAAACTTGGATACCACCCGTATCATCTTGAATGTAAAAATAATTACTACTAAAAATCTCTGGCAATGCTGAAACCGTTCCTTGAGTATATACGTCTGCGCCAGAGTCGAGTAATTTTATTTCCGCAATTGTTTGTGTGGTAATAATATCACTGGCACTATCGCCGGTTACTTGGCTTTCACCCGTACTGGTTGTACCGTCTCCAGTTGAACTAGAACTGTCTGTTGTTTCTGTCGACACATCAGTGGTAAAAATATTTACTGCCCCATTTGTTAAGGTGGTTGTCCACTGCCAGCCATCAGAAAAAATAGCATAGCTCTGCCCAGTTTGCGCGTCAGAATAGGTTACGCTATCCATAACCGCACCAGTTGGGTCAAGTAACGACACAGTCTCACCGCCATTATTTAATGATAGCCCACTAACCGTAATTGGTAGCGCGAAATAATCTGTCGCCTCAATATTTATAGTATCTGGTAAAGTGTAACTATCGTCACCAACTTGCACCTCCCAATCATTTAAGTTAATGGCCGTGCTGCCAATATTTTCTAATTCAATCCATTCGTCAGTAGCGTCTGCGCCAGCTGGGTCCGGTAAAATCTCCGACAGTCTTATTTCATTGGATAGTTCATGTACTTCGGTTGTTGTGTCTGTTGCACCATCATTATCTGTGGTTGATTCATCGTTAGAAGTGTTATTTTCATCAGTCACGGGCGCGTCATCAGATTCTGATGCGGTTATTATGTTTGCCCGATATGGGGTTAACGTGGTTGTCCAATACCACTCACTATCACTCGAAAGCGCATAGGCTGTGTCGTCTGCAACTGACTCGGTATATTCAATATAATCCGTGCGGTTACCATCAGGGTGTTTAAGTTCAACACTATCGCCAGTGTTGTTTAAAGCGATACCAGAATCCGACCGGTAAATTACCGTATAATGCTGACTACTAATACTGCCAGATAATTCATAGGTATTAGTTGAGGCATCGGCTAGTATCCAATCAGTTAAATCAACTGTACTGGCCGAGGCATTGTAAAGCTCTATGTATTCATCAGTTGTTTCTGTTGTGCTGGGATTGGGTAGGAGTTCAGAGATATAAATTTCATCAGAATACACCACTGGTTCACTTGGTGTGGTGGTGTCTGGTGGATCAGTTGGATCATCGGTACAAACCGCTAATGCCGACTGACCGTTAAATAGTAACCCGAGAGCTATTGTGACTAAAAAGGCTTGTCTCATAACAAAAACCACCGGTTAGGTGGCTCTCATGCCGTGATATTAGCAGGCTTTTTTTGTTTGGTCAAGTAGCCTAGATTCTAGCCCCCCCTAAGCTTGACAAAACCATTAAAAATGAATATAATATGGACAATCACTATGAAGATTGAACGCCGAATTTTACCCAATCAACCATACGCCGAGAGTTTATCTGATTTAGCGGAAAACGAAGATGAAGATACTGATGCGACAAAAAAAGAAACTGCGAGAAAATTTTACGCTACTGAACGTCGCCATCTACTTAATCCATCACTTAGTCAACGCGCCCAACGTTTTGGTCGCGTTCTTTTGACAATGACTGTTATCTTAGGTGGTGGAAAAATTGGCCACCATTTTTATGAGAAGCACCAACGTGATCAAGAACCAATAATGCTGCAAGATGAAATGTATGATAGAAATAGTTCCTGGTTGCATGCATCGTCCATTGTCGTAATGGATCTACTAACTCATCCTGAACCATTATTAGAAAAATCTTGGGGAGAAGCCTCTATATGGTCAATAGTTCATTGTCACCCAGAGTTGGCTATAACAATGGCACCTTCATTTATGCCACAGCTGGATGAAGATACTACTAAAAAAATGCTGCTCTACCTAGCAGAAAGTAACCCGGTATTATTTTTAGAAAAATGGGACTCAAATAGAACCTTTTCCGGAATAAGCGAAACTGAATTTATTGAACAAATTTTGCCTACCTTAGACCGCTATCCAAAAGCTTTAGTGCAATTTTATCCAAATTATCAGGAAGTAGCAGGGGCTGATACCATATTGAGAGATGCATTAAAACGAGCAGATACTACTACACTAATCCAAGATGCTAATACTTATCACCATCTACCGAATAGTGAACAAATTTTTCAATCAGCTATACTAGCATCCGAAATGAGTGACAACCAATTACTATTAGTACAATATGCCGAGGGCTACTCACAATATCCCGATGCAGAAGAAATTCTACACAAAGCTGTAAAACATGAAATGTCTCTACACCCAGGTCTTCTTTTGTTATCTGCACCAACATATATAAAATATCCTTGGTCTGAAGAAGTTATTAAATTTATTGTAAATAAAATTGAACCATTGTATGGAGTTGCATACCGCTCTGCCTATAGTTCTCATCCGCAGGCCCAAGCAATTTTTCAAGAAGCCTATTCTGCTAGTTTAGAAAAATTACATGATTTACACAATCACCGAGCCGCTTCTGTATTATTTAATTCATTTGACCAATATAGTGATCAGGAAGATGCGGAAGTAGTTTTAAAGCGTAGTGCAGAAAGACTGGTTGAAGAAGATCGTCTTCTTGAAGTAATAACACCCTCCTTATTAACTGAACGAACTTGGTTGAGTGATTTAGTCAGACAACAAGCAATAAAATCCCCAGGTCAAGCAGTGTATCATTATGAAAAATATAGTAATTTATCAGATGCAGAAGAAATACTATTCAGTGCAGCGACAACATTAGTTAATAGTGGGCGTTGGAAAGATAATCAGGACCTGCTAAACAATCCCGCTCCATTATTAAAATATGCTTGGGGACAAAAACTTTTGCAAGATTTAGTTAAGGCTGACCCAATTAGAATGTGGCGTGCCTTATCTTTAACTGACCCCGCTGTCCGGCCAATTTTGTGCACCGTCGTAGAAGAAGTGGTAAAAGCTGACCCCAATATATTTTTTTTACGTTATCAACAGGGCAAAGCTGAAGCTCAAGCAGCATTAGATGAATATTTACCCTTGGCAGCCACTTTTATGTCACCAGAAAATTTTATGCAGGGATTATTAAAATATGGTGTGCCATGTACTGAGGCTCCCGGTATTATCGAAGTCGTGCAAAATGCTACTATGCAACTTCCAGTCGAAAAACGTCTGGAATTTAGTGCTGTTATAATTAGACAAAAAGATAGAACTTTCGTTACAAACGCTTTACAACCAGCTGTGGCTGCTGCAGACAATGCTGTACTGCTTGAATATGCTCATGTTTTCTTGCCATATTATGCTGAATTATATTGGCTAGCTCAACCCCTGCAAAATACTTTTACCAATGCACCGGCCACTGAAATTATGGCCCAAGCGACTGCTTTAGATCAACTTCAAGCCGACTGGACTACTCCATTAATATTAGCGGCCGCTGATCAATTACCAAAAGCTACGGTATTAAGCTCGTTGGATGTTTTAGCTAGGATTGATGATGATTGGACGAAAGCATATTTGGAAAGAACATTGCCAACGCTTGAAGCAGCGCCTTTTTTCAGTAACTATGGTGCCATTGTTAAAATCTGTCCAAAGTTAGCCCTGCAACAAGCTAAAGCTTTTTTTGCTAGTAATCCAGAGCTAGTCCTAAGTTATAGATTTCATTATCATAAACTCATTCCAAGAGAAGACCAATATATAGAAAAGGCGGTTGAACAACTGGCAGTAAATAGACCCAGCGCTTTAATAAGTAATTACTCTGAATATGCACATTTACCCGGGGCACCAGACAGACTATTAGCTGCCGTCGAAAAAGTTATCATAGTTGATCCATGGGCTATTTTGTCTAATACAGAGGTGATGGAAGCGCTACCAGAAGAACAAGGAACTAAATTAATTGAAGCAGCGATATTAACTGATCCGGCAAATGCTTTAAAATCACTTAGTGTAGATAGTCCAGCCGCTAGTCGTGTTCGGCTGGTCATGATTAAAAACCAACGTCCAGAACTAAAACAACTCTTAAGGGTAGCTCAAGAATATACCCAAACTGAAGACGATCTTGGTCAATTAGCTATTGCGGCAGTTACTCATCCAGAAATGTCTTTTTCTGATCTGACCAAACTAACTGAGGATGAGGGTGAATTTTTTAAATTATTACTGCGTATTGAATATGATCCAGCAGCTCCTGGCCATTTTAGTGCTAAACAATATTTACAAAATCAAGCTCTAATGGTGGTACATGAAATTAATGGACGACATGAAGAACCGGATCAAGAACGATTTGCCAGTGTAGCCAATTATGATTCAACAGCTTTATATGCCGTGATGGTATATGGTGAAGCTGAAGTTTGGACGTCATCTTATAATGGTTTATTTAACCGATTGATGGAGCGTTTGCAAACAGAACAATCATCGACAAGTCAATTACTGCAAACTGTTCAATTTACTGAATTTCGTTCTTTCATCCGCTTAGCGGCTCAATACCAACGTTTAGGTGAATGGTTAGAACCAATGCCACCAGCTGACCAAGAAGTCCTGCTACGTAAATTTATTGCCGATATAGAGACTGCTCCCAATATGCTATCTGAAGCTGTGGCTATTGCCGATACATTTGCTACTGTCCAAGGACAGGATTTGATAATAATATTACAAAAAGTATTACGTTCCGAATATGAACGGGTTCAAGCCACCGACAATCACCAAGGAGAAGTGGTCTATGGCATATTAGCTGGCATGTTTGGCCAACGAGCAGATATTACGGATGACTGGATAAAATCAATGGCCAATCGTTATCATGTTTCAAATGTTTTAAATTTGCCAGCCGAAAAATTATTCAATCCGGATAACACGAATGTTCAACAATACTTTTTTTATAATGACGAAGATGGACTGTTTTCATATAGTAGTTTCTTAGATCAATATCGTTCCGATCCAGCCTGGCAGATTCATGAATTCCCCACTTATGTACAAATTGTTTCGCAAAACCAAGGTCATCGTGTAGAAATATTTGCCAATCGTCCTAACGAGCCGTATCAAGGAGTAGATGATATTTCTAAATTTTTAGACGGACGTCAAATTGAAGTAAATGTTGTTGTCCATCGCGGACACAGTTATCATGTGAAAGATACTATTAGTCGTATTCCCCGTACAGCTAAACTAGTTTCATTGGGTTCTTGTGGTGGTTATAATGAACTTAGTTCCATTTTGGAACATTCCCCTGAGGCCCATATTATTGCCACTAAAGGCACTGGCACTGCTAGTGTTAATGATCCATTGTTTAAAATGTTAAATGATCGTATCCGTCGAGGTGAAGATATTAACTGGGTTGATTTCTGGGGAGATGCCGAAGAACGCTTGGGTGATAATCCTAAATTTGCCGCCTACATACCCCCGCATCGTAATCTTGGTACACTATTTCTAAAAGCTTATGCTGCTGAACAACAAATGACAGAATTATGACGCCAAACACCCAACTATCTTCCTTCGAACAACAATTATCATCAGCTAAACTGACTAGAGAGCAAACTGCGCTAATGAGCTTATGGTATAAGCAATTACCTATGACATTGCAGACTGATTTATTAAATCTATTAGCCCAGGATACTTCTGCCCTATCTATGTTAACAACTTTTTTAGAACGCAAACAAAAGGCCTTACGCCTGCAAGACCAAGTGGCTTGGAAAAAAATAATTCAAGATGAAATTGATTGGTTAACCAAAATGGTTTAACGCAAACTAAGGATTTATTATTTTTGCACCAGTTGAATAAGCTACGGCTAAATCATAATACATGGCCGGTAAAGACCCAATCGGTGTGTAGGTTATCCCAGTAAGTTCTGTAGTCAATTGCAATGCTGTAATGTCTGCCGGGTAAGAACCATTTTTTGAATAATAATTAGTCAGCGCTGTTTGTACTTGCGCCGCCCGATCGCGCAAATTAGCATCAGACTCAGATAATTGTGCTTCGGCAGATTCAACAACCTGTACTGTAATGTTTGTGTTTGACGGCACCACCACATTTGTATTTACGGTCGTTGTATTTGTGGCTGTCTCGGCTACTGGATTTGTCGTAGTGTCTGTATTGGTTACAGTTTCGTCTGCCGCTGTTGTAGTATTCGTATTTATGCTTGTACCAGCAGTTGGAGTCACGGTTTTCGTTACGACTACGGTATTGGTAGTAGTGGTATCCAAAATTATTGAACTTTCAAGCGCTGTGCCGGCTTCAGTAAAACCTTGTTCCAATAAATAAACTTGCCCGGCGGTGTTAGTCTGGATACTCACAATAGTTCCGGTTGGGCAACCACAGGCTTGGCAAAATACTAGACCAGCGGTTGGTGGCGTAACTTCAACTGCGAACACAGTAATATTGATACTGTAATAATTTGTGACAATTTCCGGTTCGGTA
>CAYYTZ010000024.1:12876-13159 GCA_964474735.1 uncultured Gammaproteobacteria bacterium
TTTGCCCCAGGGCGCAGTATTGCACTGGGTTAAGGCGTAATCTAGCCAATAAGTTTCGGCCGCACCGTTTGTAGTGTTTCCATTACTACTTGGTGTAATTTGTACAGCGGGCCAAGCACAACCAACGACCAAACCAAGCATAACAAACAAACTACTAAATTTAATAAATGACATATGGATAGTATGACGCAAATGATACCGCGTTGACAATAGATAAAATTTTAGATAGCTTAAACGGGCTTTACGGCTTGGCAATAACAAAGCCTTTAGCCGACGTGGCGGA
>CAYYTZ010000025.1:0-3796 GCA_964474735.1 uncultured Gammaproteobacteria bacterium
GCAGCCATCATGGCCACTGGGGCAGCAGCGGAAACACCAAATTTCTTTTCGAGCACTTTAACTAATTCGGCCAAATCTAGTACCGACATGGTTTCAAGCTGTTCTACGAACGTCTTGAATTTAGCTGGTACTTCGACGGCTTCGGTTTTTACTTCGTCTGACATATATTCTTAGGTTAAACCTTATTATTTATTAATTAAGCGGGTTTTTTATCTTTAATGGCGGATAGTACCGTCATTAAACCACGCAAATTGCCGGCCAAGACGTTGACGAAGCCCGAAACCGGAGCATTCATTGAACCAACGATCTGAGACAGTAACTCTTGTTTACCTGGAAGCGTAGCGAGTTGATTCACTTCGGGAGCAGACATGAACTTATGCTCAAGGATTCCTCCATGCAGCGTAACTTGTTCATGGGCTTTACGAAATGTTGCAACTACTTTGGCTGGAGTGACTTCATCATCACCCACGGCCACAGCTACTGCACCCGGTAAAGTTTCGGAAGCAACCTCGTAACCTTTATTTTTAAGCGCCAATAATAATAAATTGCGCTTGGCTACTGTGATTGTCCCGTGTTCAGCGCGTAGCTTCTTACGTAAGTCTTCGAAATCAGCCACGTTGACTCCGGCGTGAGAAAAAAATACCACACCTTTGGCAGCGATCGCTTGTTCGATAGCTTGTAATTGCACGGCTTTTTGTTGTCGGGTTTTGGCCATAGCAGTCTCGGCTTTAACCGAGTTCCGTTACACGCGGCGCAGACCACGTTAGGCGGAGAAATTAATTAAAAAATCTGCGAATAATCGCAGACCAGAGACAAGTGCTAAAACCTAGTATTAGCTCGAGTTGTGCATCTACACAGGTCTTATTGACTGCCTATGGTCTTTGATACGCTAGGATTGTAACGACTTTTACTGTGATTGGCAAGTTTACCGCAAAAATAGCTTGTGGATAAAACCTATGGATGTACCACTGTACCGGTAAATGATTGACCAGCTACTGCTTGTTCTAGATTTGGTAACATCCAGCCATTTACAATATTGACCGTTAAATTATGTTCGGCCGCCAACTTAGCTGCAATGGGGTCAAAGGGCGCGTTTAAACCCGGCACCCAAGTATCACCAACAATGGCTTGTAATTCTTTCCAACTCACCGAATTCAAGGGTTTAGCGTCTGGAAATTTATTTGGATCTTTGGTATATAAATGCAAAATATTACTAATATTTGTCACAGTTTTTACTTGATTTGATATAGCTACTTGAACTGCACAATAATCTGTTGAGCGACCGGGCTTCCAGCCACCACCAAACACTAATCCGGGTTCTTCCCCCAGCTGAACATTTGGCTGGAGCAGAAATTGACGTGTGCTGCCACATAGTTTTTGCAATTGTTGCGCATTGGCACGTGAGGCGGCTATACCAAGCTCATCAAGTTCATCATTACTTATGTTGAGATTAGTTTGTTTGGCCAACTCTATGGCAGCCCGCGCTCGGTTACCACCACCAACAATCACAACCACTAAGGCTTGTTCCGCTAAGCGTTTTAGCCAAGTTACATAGGAATCAATAATCTCCGCCGTACGAGCTTTATCATCGGTAGATTTTGGAGAAACAAAAGACCCACCTAACGAAAGGACTATTTTATTCATGGATAATACTGATTTTTATATTGTAAATGCTCCTCATAGGTAGCTGAATACTTCATTTCGTCATCTGGGGTAGTAAGAAAAAACCAATAATCAGACGGCGTGGGATACACTACGGCCATTAAAGAATCTAAACCGGGATTGCAGATTGGCGTGGGCGGCAAACCAACATTTCGATAAGTATTGTAGGCTGACTCCACTTGCAAATCACCATAAGAAGGGGTTTCGTCGGATTTTTCGGTAATGTAATTTATAGTAGCATCTGATTCCAGCGCTTTACTCGCATCAATTCTTTTCCAAAAAATTCCAGCCACGATTTTTTTATCTTCCGATGACTGAGCTTCTTTTTCCACAATGCTGGCTAAAGTGACAGCATCATAAAGACTACGCCCAGAAACGGCTAAATCGGTTTTCATTTGCTCCGTAAAACGCTGATCAAAATTATCTAATTGATTTGTGATAACGTCGCTCGCTGAAGCATCAACAAAAAAACGATAGGTATCGGGAAATAAAAAACCTTGCAGCGTTCCCAACCTACGCGCTTCGTCTAACCAATCTTGCGTAAAATTTGCCGGGGTTTCGATAGCGGCAATATAATCGTCCGCGCTAAATTGCAAATTCTGACTGAGTGGCTCGGCCATTTGCTTTGCTGTCCAACCTTCCAGTAGAGTTATTTCCACTTCACCTTGTAAGGATTGTTTTTTAGTCACAATATTCAAAACCATCGGCAAAGTTAGATCACCATTAAACATATATGTTCCAGCATGCAATTCTGTCCGGCGACCAGTCAACACTAAATGAATAGCCATGGCTAACCGCGAACGAATCACTCCCCCATCATACAAGGCTTGAATTGCCCCTTCCGTGCCACTATCGGCCGGAACCACCACACTAACTGGTGCAACCAACGAAATTGGTCGCGCCACTTGAGCCAAATACCAAATAAAACCGGCTGCCAACGCGCAAACAATTGCTATGCCAATATAGCCCAGCCATTTCATCATAATAACTCGTCGCGCTTACGGCGTTTGAGTTCTTCAACAATACCTTTGACCTGTTGGCTATGAAATTTGTCACACACTAACAATGCATCTCCGGTATCGACGATAATAATATCTCGTAAACCAATGGTAGCAATAAAACGTTTTGATTCAGAAAAAACTAAAGTATTTTTACTATCTTTGTCCAAATGATCACCAATGCTGATATTATCCACTTCGGTACTGGCTAATTCGTCCTTTAAACGAGCCCAATCCCCAATGTCGCTCCAACCGAATTGCCCGGGAATTGCTAAAATCTTTTGGGCTTTTTCGATGATGGCGTAATCGATGGCTACTTTTTCTAGTTGGGGATAAAGTTCTGGAATGGTTTCTGGCGCAGCTTGCATGCGCATAAGTTGCTGATACATGGCTGGCATATATTTTTCATATAAACGCAATAAAGTATCGGCGCGCCAAACAAACATATTGGCGTTCCATAAATAATTACCGGCGGCCACAAATTTTTTCGCTGTCTCGTGATCTGGCTTTTCTTTAAACGACTGTACGGCAAAAATTTCTTCGGCCACCGATTCGCCCATTTCAATATAACCATAACCAACATCTGGACTATTAGTTTTAATACCAATACAAGCGATATGATGGGGTTGGTCTTTAATAGCGCGTTCCGCTAACAGTAAAATTCGCTGAAATTCCTTGGTATCTTTAATAATGTGATCTGATCCCAGACTGGCGATAATTGCATCTGGGTGTTTGCGCGCAATCATTATTGTTTCTAACCCCACGGCCGCCGCTGTGTCGCGCAAAGCTGGCTCTAAAATTAAATTATGTTCTAAGACTGCCCCTAATTCGGCGCGAATGATGCCTTCGGATTGTTGGTTACACGATACATAAATCTGCTCAAGCGGGACAATATCCAACACTCGATCAATCGCCTCTTGCAACATGGTTTTATTGCTGGTTAGGGCATGCAGTTGTTTTGGTTTGGCATTGCGGGAAATCGGCCACAACCGCGTGCCTACCCCACCAGCTCGGATAACAATATACATAGTAGGGGTATCTTAAAACAAAAGGATCAGACTGACAACCAGCGCCAAACCCAAACGATACCAGGCAAATGGTTTTAAGGTATGCTGACGCAGGAAGACCAACAGATA